>CAKZMA010001470.1 GCA_937127375.1 uncultured Coleofasciculus sp.
GAATCTCGCGAACTGTTCCAATTGGAATTACGTTCCCAAACCCTTTGATTGATAACAGTTTAACTAACTTGAGTAAAATCGTAGGTTGGGTTGACGCGCCGAAACCCAATCAATAGTGCCACAGTTCAGATACAGAAAATCCTGATTGCTCTCCTCAAGTGTAGGGTTTGCAGTTTTCGGCAACGGTGGTGACAGTATTATGCCATTAACTTGTCCAGTTTCTACCATCACCTTGGCACAAACAGGGAATGCATCCTTAAGTTAGTTTCCTTATCGTATTAATTAAAGAACAGGTTTTCACCCGGATAGATTACCGCTCAAGGATAGGAACAACAGGAAATTGTCGTTTTGGAGATAAAGAATCCATGTCAATTCTCAAGCAAGCATCAATCGCTGTACTGGGAACAGCATTCGTCACCGTAGGCACAGGAGAAGTCGCCAAAGCCATTATTACTCCGGATGAGTCAGTCGATGCTTTGGTTGATCCTTTCGATTTTACGGGTGTCGCCTTTCTGCAAACGGGCTTAGGATTTTGTAGTGGTTCCCTACTGACTGGAGGCTTACATATTCTTACAGCAGCTCATTGTCTCACAAACTCAAATGGACAACTTGATCCAAATGTAGTAGGTAACACAACAGCAATTTTCAGTTTGTCCAACGAGCCGCTTTTTCCATCACCCAATGGGATTTTTGAGAACATAGAAGTTAGTGATTTTTTTGTTTTTCCCGGTTGGAAACCTGAATCTATATATGCTGGAGATGATGGTGACATTGCTGTCTTGAAGTTAGCTAAGCCAGCTCCAACAGCTATTGAACAATATGATATTTATCGAGGAACAGATGAAATAGGTCAGATTTTCACAATGGTTGGATACGGATTGACTGGGACTGGTTATCAAGGCTTTGATATCAGTAATTTTGATGGAAGTAAACGGTTTGGAAAAAATAAGTTTGAGGCATTTAGAGATATATTTAATGATTTTGCTCAACTTCCTGATTTGACAATTTCTCAGGGGCAACTCCTCTTCGATTTTGACAACGGCAATCCTGAAAATGATGCCTTTGGTGTCCACTTTGGTATCCATGACTTAGGGTTAGGACTCAACGAAGTTACTCCAGGACCAGGTGATTCAGGGGGACCTTCATTCCTCCTCGACGACGAGGAGAACAAGTTGATTGCCGGAATTAACTCCTATGGTTTGTCTGATGTTTGGGATACTAATCTAGATGGCATTATTGACACTCGTCTGTTCCCAGACAATCCAATTACAGATGTTGTCATCGAAGGAGACGGTAATGCTAGTTTCGGTGAATTTGCGGGTGTCATGCGAGTATCCGCTTATGCCAGTTTCATCGATGATGTGATGGCGGGGAAAGTTCGCCCTACGGCTTCGGTACCAGAACCCTCTTCTATTTTGGGGACTCTTATCTTTGGTACTTGGGGAGCAAGTATTCTGCGGAAACGCAAGAATAAGCAATAATCATGGACTTTAATCAACAACTTGATTTCTTGATCTGTTGAGATACTAAAAAATCAACTTATATCTGCATTACTCTTAAATGCCTAACTTCTATAAAAAGTTGGGTATTTTACTTTTTCAAAACCTTACATATAACAGGTATTTGTCTAAATTAATTAGCTAAATTTTGTCCTATTAAACCTGTACTTATAACCATTAAACTTATTAATAGAGCAGAATTAAAGCAAAAATGAAAAGATTATCTTTTCAAAACCCAAGATAGCTTTAAGTTCCCAAATGCTCGATGCCAAACTACAAGAGGAAAAATATCATGTCTAACATCAATCAATTTTTGACCAATAAAGTCGCCATTACGGGCTCCAAAACAACCGTCTTTGCCCGACCTATCCAAGCGGAAAAAGCAAAAGAGTTATCCGACCAACAATTGGAGACTGTTGCCGGGGGTATATTTGCACGAGTCTGGTAGTACAAGTGAAGCTGTTATGACAATTTAATTGGCATACAGCTTAATCGCTTTAAAAGCGACTAAATTTTGGCAAAAGTAGAGGGTAGTTTATACCCTCTTTTTTAAATTATTGACGTTTGTTAAAAATACGAATCCTAAAAAATATCCTATTTTACCTAAAAATAGTACTACTCGATCAGAGTTTGTGGCGATTATTATTAATGTAGTAAGACGGTAGGACGCCATAAGAGAGGGCAGTGGTTCTTCCTCAAATACAACCTTGAGTCCTCACTCCTGATTACTCTCCTCAAGTTTAGGGTTTGCAGTTTTCGGCAGAGGTGGTGACAGTATTATGTCATTGACTTGTCTAGTTTCTACCATCACCTTGGCACAAACAGTGAATGCATCCTTAAGTTGGTTTCTTTATCGTATTAATTAAAGAACAGGTTTTCACCAGGATAGATTACCGCTCAAGGATGGGAACAACAGAAATTTGTAGTTTTGGAGATAAAGAGAAAAAGGAGTACTATAATGACTAACGGCTTAACTTATCTACCCCAACCTCTGAATAAGTTTTCAACATTTGTAGAATTACTCAGTTACAGAGCGGTTCATCAACCTAAGCAAACTGCCTACAAGTTTCTCTTGGATGGAGAAACACAAGAAGTCAGTCTGACTTATCAAGAATTAGACCAAAAAGCACGAGAAATCGCTACCTGGCTGCAAAGCCTAAAAGCTACCGGAGAAAGGGCTCTCTTGCTTTATCCGCCAGGACTGGACTTTATTGCTGCTTTTTTCGGATGTTTGTATGCCGGAGTGATTGCGGTTCCCCTCTATCCACCCCGACGCAACCAACGGATGACAAGCCTCCAAGGGATTGCGCGAGACGCACAAGCAGCTTTTGCGCTCACGACGTCTTCTATGTTAGTCAATATTGAACGCCACTTCAACGAAGAACGAATCCCTTTGCATTATCTAGCAACTGATGATCTCGAAAGTGACATGGCAAAAGATTGGCAAATGCCGACTTTGTGTAGGAGTACACTGGCATTTCTCCAGTACACTTCTGGATCAACGGGAACACCGAAAGGGGTGATGATCAGTCACGATAATTTGCTACACAATTCAGCTATTATTTATCGGTGTTTCGGGAATACACCGCAAAGCCGGGGAGTATTCTGGCTACCACCGTACCATGATATGGGGTTGATTGGTGGGTTGCTACAGCCCCTTTACGGGGGTTGTCCAGTCACATTAATGTCGCCGATAGCGTTTCTACAGAAGCCTTACCGCTGGCTGATGGCTATTTCTCGCGACAAAGCAACGACCAGTGGCGGACCCAATTTTGCTTATGACCTGTGTGTGAGTAAGATTACAGCAAAAGAGCGGGAAAGTCTCAATTTGAGCAGTTGGGAAGTGGCTTTCAATGGAGCTGAACCCATCCGTGCTAAAACCCTAGAGCAGTTTGCTCGCACGTTTGCCGATTGTGGTTTCAACAACCGAGCCTTCTACCCCTGCTACGGCTTAGCTGAGGCAACTTTATTCGTTTCTGGGGGTTTGAAACAGGGTGAGTCGGTTATTCGTTTCTATCAAAAGGCGGCTTTGGAGCAAAACCAAGTTGTAACCACCACTCCTGAGGAAAAGGGGGCGCGATCGCTTGTCGGCTGCGGTCAAAGCTGGTTAGACAACAAAATCGTGATCGTTGATCCCAAATCCTTAACCCGGTGTCCAGGTGGAACAGTGGGAGAAATTTGGGTGTCTGGTGCGAGTGTAGCGGGTGGCTATTGGAATCAACCAGAAGAGACATCAAAAACGTTTCGAGCTTACTTAGCAGATACTGGAGAAGGATCATTTCTCCGCACAGGAGACTTGGGATTTTTGCACGATGGTGAGCTGTTGATTACGGGTCGCATCAAAGACCTAATTATTATCCGAGGACGCAACCATTATCCTCAAGACATTGAACTAACAGTAGAGAAGAGTCACCCAGCACTGCGTTCAGGTTGCGGAGCCGCTTTCGGACTAGAATTAAACGGTGTTGAGCGATTAGTCATTGCTCAAGAAGTAAAGCGGCACTATATCCGCCAACTCGATATTAATCAGGTCATTGGCAATATTCGTAAAGCGGTATCCGAACAGCACGAACTACAGGTCTATGCGGTTTTATTGCTGAAAACTTCAACTATTCCAAAAACTTCTAGTGGCAAAATTAAACGTCAAGCTTGCCGATCAGGTTTTTTAAGTGGAACATTGGATTTAGTCGGGGATTGGATTGAGCCTCCTCAAAGCCAAGCTAAATTTATGGATCTTGAAGGAACATTAAAAAACCATGAACAGCCAATCCAAAAGAGTGAACATAATTTTTCACATGCTCAAGACTTAAAACAGGAATTGAACTTACAAAAAACAGCTCCAACTAAAGAGTCCATAAAAACTTGGCTGATTTCAAATCTTGCCATCTCCTTAAAAGTCCCCGCCGAGGAAATAGACACTAAACAATCGTTCTATTACTATGGTCTAGACTCGTCAGTAGCCATTAGCTTGACGAATGAATTGGCAGAGTGGCTGGGGTATGAACTTGAACCCACTATTTTTTGGGAATACCCTAGCATTGAAACACTTGCTCAACACTTAGATGCAGAATGCCAGTTTCAATAATTTTGATATTAACTTAAAAATTAAGACGTTATGACTTCCAATCAAATCCAACCATCCCATGCAGCACAGCCGCTAAAATTCAACCCTTTTGACCCGGAGTTTCACACTAACCCATATCCTATTTACCACCGCTTCCGCCACGAGTCTCCTTTACACAAAATCAGTAATTTCATGGGTGATCAGTGGTTACTTACTCGCTTTGCTGATGTTAAATTTGTTTTAAATGATTCACGTTTTTGCATTGATGACTTGCCCAAACGCCTAGAACAAAAAAGCGTTTACCTGAAAAATAATGGAGAATTCAGTACATTAATGCAAACCATTAGTCAATGGTTATTTTTTCTAAATCCACCCGATCATATCCGGTTAAGAGGACTATTTAGTAACTTTTTTTCTGCGAGAGTAGTAGAAGGTATGCGTCCTCAAATTCAGAAAATTGTAGATGAATTACTCAGTAACGTTCAACAGGCTGGGGTCATGGACATTATTCATGATCTTGCCTGTCCCTTACCTGCGACGGTAACGGCTACCCTTCTAGGTGTGCCAACACAAGAGTGCGACCAGATAATACAGTTGGCACACGACCTGTTTCGTGTATTTGACCAACCCTTATCATTGCAAGTTTATGAAAACTTGAATCAAGTAGCTTTGAAGTTTAGAGAATACTTTAGCACTCTGATTGCAGAACGAGAAAAGAAACCAAAACAAGACTTGCTTAGTCATCTCATTAAAGCCAAAAATCAAAGTGACAAGCTAAATGAGGACGAACTACTGGCTTGCTGTGCAATGTTATTTAGTGTTGGTCAAGAGACTACGGAGAATTTTATCGGCAATAGTGTACTCGCTTTGTTACATCACCCTGACCAGATGCAAAAGCTAAAACTGGAACCGAAAATTATTACTAATGCTGTAGAAGAACTGCTACGTTATGACAGCCCAGTACAGCTCATTGCCCGTATTGCCGTAGAAGATGTCGAAATAGACCGAAAGACGATTCAAGCAGGAGATAGAATTCATCTTTGCCTGGGAGCAGCTAATCGAGATCCTGCTCAATTTTCCGACCCAGATCACCTTGATCTCACCCGTCAGCAACAACACAGTCTACCGTTCGGAGGTGGTATTCACTATTGCCTTGGTGCTGCTTTAGCACGCATTCAAGGTCAGATTGCTATCAATACACTTGTGCAACGGTTTTCTGAGCTGAAACTCAATTGCCATCGGCTCGAGTGGAGAAATAACATCGTTTTACGGGGTGTGAATTATTTACCTGTGGCTTTCAAAATAAATTGAAATTTTGCCCAAAAATTATCGGGTTAAATGACTTAATTCAGGAGAGAATATGAATAGAGAACCGATTGCAATTATTGGGATAGGATGTCGTTTTCCAGGAGCCAATAATCCAGAAGGATTCTGGCAGTTATTGCGTGACGGTGTGGATGCTATTTCTGAGATGCCAGAAGAACGGTGGACGATGGAATTCTTCAATGAGTCCAATCGAGCGAAACCGGATAAAACACAGACCCATTGGGGGGGCTTTGTAGAGGGCGTTGATCAATTTGAACCGGAATTCTTTGGTATTTCCCCACGGGAAGCTGCTAGCATAGACCCCCAGCAAAGGCTCTTGCTAGAAGTGGCTTGGGAAGCCCTAGAAGATGCTGGTCAAATTCCAGAGTCTTTGTCAGGCACGCAAACCGGTGTTTTTATTGGCATTGGTACTCACGACTACTCTGTGCTGACCTGGAGTCATCCCGTCAATGAGGCTCATGCACTCACAGGCACTGGTAATTGTATTGCCGCCAATCGCATTTCCTACCTATTTAACTTTCATGGACCGAGCTTGGCAGTTGATACAGCTTGCTCTTCTTCTTTGGTAGCGGTTCACCTTGCTTGTCAAAGTTTATGGAGTGGGGAATCCAAATTGGCTTTAGCTGGGGGTGTTAATGTTTTGTTACTGCCAACTGTGACGATTGGCTTTGCCAAAGCTGGATTCTTGTCCGCCGATGGGCGTTGCCAAACCTTTGATGCTGGGGCGAATGGTTATGTTCGCGGTGAGGGGGCGGGTGTAGTTGTTTTGAAGCCCCTATCACAAGCTCAGGCTGACGGCGATCCCATTTATGCCTTCATCCGGGGTTGTGCAATCAACCAAGACGGGCGTAGTAATGGACTTACAGCGCCCAATCCCCAGTCACAGGTGGCTTTGCTGCGGGAAGCCTATCGACAAGCTGGTGTCTCACCAGGTCAAGTGCAATACATTGAGGCTCACGGCACGGGTACAAAGCTAGGTGACCCGATAGAAATGAAGGCTCTGGGAGCCGTACTGGCACAAGGACGTCCGCCGGGAAACAAATGTGCCGTGGGTTCAGTTAAAACGAACATCGGACATTTAGAAACAGCAGCGGGAATTGCCGGATTGATTAAAGTGGCGTTGTCCCTCAAACATCGGCAAATTCCGCCAAGTCTGCATTTCCACAAGCCTAATCCTTATATTCCTTTTGATAAGCTTCCTCTACGAGTGCAGCAGACCCTAGGTTCTTGGTCAAAAGAGTCTGCTCCCGTCTTGGCTGGAGTAAGTTCTTTTAGCTTTGGCGGCACCAATGCTCATCTGGTTTTGCAGGAGGTATCTGTTGGCAAGCAAAAGGTAAAAGGTAAAAGGCAAAAGAAACAAGGAATCGAGCGCCCTGTACACCTGCTGACGCTGTCAGCTAAGAGTCAGAAGGCTTTACGAGAGTTAGCCCAGGGTTATGAAGGGTTTTTAGGAGATCATCCTGAGGTGGCTGTGGCAGATATTTGTTTCACCGCCAACACCCGGCGATCCAATTTTGACTACCGCCTCGCTGTTATTGCGGAATCGACTGTGCAGTTGCGCCAGCGGCTACGGGCTTGGGTTACCCTTGGGGATACGGCTGGAGTGGTCAGGAGTCAGGTACGCCGCAACAAAATACTTCGACTAGCTTTTTTATTCACAGGTCAAGGCTCTCAGTATGGGGGTATGGGACGCCAACTCGACGAAACCCAACCCACTTTCCGTGCAGCCCTTGATCGCTGTGATCAAATTTTGCATCCTTATTTGGGCAAAAGGTTACGATCTATCCTTTATTCTAAATCCGCAAAGGCTTCGCTACTCGATCAAACCGTTTATACCCAACCGGCTCTGTTTGCCTTGGAATATGCCCTGGTGCAGCTTTGGCAAAGTTGGGGGATTGAGCCGACAGTGGTGATGGGTCACAGTTTAGGGGAATACGTTGCGGCAACGGTGGCGGGGGTTTTCAGTCTAGAAGATGGGCTAAAATTGATTTGCGAACGTGCCCGCTTGATGCAAAATTTACCGGGTAACGGTGAGATGGTTGCAGTTTTTGCCTCGGAGTCCGCTATTCGGGCAGTGACTGACATCGATGGGCAAAGGGTAGCATTTGCCGCCGATAACGGTTCACAAAATACGGTGCTTTCTGGAGAGCGGCAAGAGATTCAGACAATTTGCGCCTCCCTAGAAAAGGCAGGAATTCAAACCCAAAAATTACAAACCTCCCATGCTTTTCACTCCCCTTTAATGGAGCCAATGTTATCCGATTTTGAGCGGGTCGCCTCTCAAGTTACTTATTCATTGCCACGAATTGATTTTATTTCAAATGTTACAGGTCAACAGGCGACAAGCATGATCGCAACTCCTGAGTATTGGTGTCGTCACATCCGGCAATCGGTGAGATTTGCCACCAGTATGGAGACTCTCAAAGAGCAGGGGTATGAGATATTTGTCGAGATCGGACCCCGACCCATTTTGTTGGGGATGGGTCGTCACTGTTTACCAGACATCGAGGGCGTTTGGCTGCCCAGTTTGCGTCAGGATCAGCCAGATTGGCAACAGCTTTTGGCAAGTTTGAGCCGCTTATATGCCTGTGGAATACCCGTAGACTGGTCTGGTTTTGATCAAAACTATCCCCGCCACAGTCTCCACCAACTGCCAACTTATCCCTTTGCGCGATCGCGTTACTGGTTGCCAGAGACTCAGCACCAACAACAATCCTACAAATCAGACGCTTTGCACCTCTGGGAATCAGTCGTGTCAGCCGGTCTTGAGCAAGCTCAACAGTGTCCCTTAGATTTAGCTCTCCCCACCTACTTAGGGAAACAAGAATCGTTGCAGCGCTTAACCACGGCATACATGATAGAAACCCTGTGCCAGTTGGGCGCTTACAGCCAAGTGGGTGAAAACCATAGCGTTGAGAGCTTAATCCATACCTTTAACATCTTATCCGCTTATCGTCCACTTCTATCCCGGTGGCTCAAACAATTGACGAAGGCTGGTTTTCTCCGGGAAGAGGAAGGAGAACGCTTTGTCTGCGATCGCCCTTTACCTCGTCCTCAATTATCTGCTCTTATGGATGAAGTCAGAGAATATTTTACAGATGCTCCCTTCTTACTCGACTATTTACTACGCTGTGGTACTCAGTTAAAAAACATCCTGCTCGGTCACCAAACTCCCTTAGAAACCCTATTTCCTGGAGGGACGTTCGACACAGCCGAAAACCTTTATCAGACATGGGCAGTGGCTCGCTATTTCAACCGCATAGCCAGAAGTGTGATTGAATCCGTGGTCAAGGTTCTGCCCCCCAGAAAACATCTGCAACTGTTAGAAATTGGTGCTGGCATCGGGGGGACAACCGCATCCCTATTGCCCATTTTACCCCCAGAAAGAACCACCTATTACTTTACTGACGTTTCCGACGTTTTCTTGAAGCGAGCCACGCAAAAATTCCAAACCTATGCCTGGGTTCACTATAGTTTATTTGATATTGAGCAAAATCCTCAGCAGGCAGGCTACAATTACCAAAGCTTTGATGTGATTATCGCCACAAATGTTTTGCACGCCACTCGTAATCTGGAAAAAACTTTAGAGTATAGTTTATCTCTCTTGCGTCCCGGTGGCTTACTGGTACTCAATGAAATCACCCATCATGCGTCTTGGCTGGACATTTCTATGGGATTGATGGAAAGTTGGCAGGTGTTTGAAGACTCACGCCGACAGTATAGTCCACTTTTGTCCCGAAAAAAGTGGGAAAATCTGCTGCAAGATTATGGATTGGAAAAGGTGGTATCGTTCCCTGAATCGGGTTCTCCAGCAGAAATACTGGGACAGCATTTACTTGTGGCTCAAGTACCAGGAGAACTCATCCACTCATTCGAGTATTCTACCGCTCAAATAACGAGTCGCAACCCCTTAATTCAACCCACCAGAAAATTATCCACATACTCGGTTGATGAGCAACAAAATGAACTCCCTATTACCCTTGAGACACTCCTAGCAACAGCCCCAGAAAAGCGTCAGCAGATACTGGAACAGCAGGTGAGCCAACAAGTTGCTAACCTATTGCGGATTTCTCCGACAAAGCTGCATAGAGAACAGCCGCTCAAAACCCTAGGATTAGACTCTCTCATAGCTATCGAACTGAAAAATGGGCTGGAAGTTAATTGGGGATTTGCTGTTGCCAACCTCAGATTGTTTCCAGAGCTAACTGTGAGTAAGATTACCCAAATAATACTTAATAAATTGATAAAAACGCCGTCTTATAATACAAAAAATGTTAAGACGAAAATTTCGCCGTCTACAAAGTCCCTTGTATCAGTGTTTGCGATTCAAGATGCTGGTTCAAAGCCTGCTTTTTTATGCATACATCCAGGGGGCGTGGATATTTCTTGTTACGTTAATTTGGCACAATATTTAACCCATGATCAACCCTTTTATGTCCTCCAACTCCCTGAGTTTAATCAGGAGCAAACGTTCAATAACGAACAGCTATTTTCTTCTATCCCGGAGATAGCCACCCAATGTATTGCAGCCTTGTCCGAATTTCCCTCACAGAGTCCATACGTTTTAGGCGGTTGGTCATTGGGAGGGTATGTCGCTTTTGAGATGGCTCAACAGTTATATCAAAAGGGATATCCAGTAGCGTTACTTACCTTACTCGACATTGCCAATTTACCCAATCCTAACCACTTACTGAATCAGGAGGACCCCCTAATACCATGGTTTGCCAGTTATCTGGGAGTTCGCCGTAATAAGGAACTGTTAGTCAGCTATAACGACTTGCGAGGACTTGATTTGAATGAGCAATTAAATTATGTTTTGAATCAGGCAATTATTGCTGAGGTTGTTGCTGCCCATACTCCTCTGTCAGAAATTGATCATTTTTTTCAAGTTTATAAGAAGGGTGTTCAAGTTTCCTTGGAGCTAATACAGGACTACAAACCCCAAATCTATCCCCAGCGGCTCACTCTATTTCAAGCGATAGATATATTAGGTAATGTGAGTACAGTTGAGCCAGATTCTCTTTTGAATAGGGAAATTTTGTCTAAATTCTCTACCCAACCCCTAGACTTGCATCGAGTACCGGGTAACCATTACACGATGTTAATCGAACCCCATGTTCAGATGCTTGCACAAAAATTAGAACGCTGTTTAAGTGAGGTAAATATCAATGAATCATAAACAAAACATTTTTTCAGAAAAAATAAATAATATCATCGGCACATGGCGACTAATTTCCTTTGAAATTAGAAATTTACATGGGCAGGTTAGTTACCCATTTGGTCAAGATGCAATTGGCTATTTGATGTACAATTCAGATGGATATATGTCGGCAACATTGATGAGAGCAAACCGCCCAAAATTTGCAACTGGAGATATCGCTGGCGGTAGCGTAGACGAGCAGGTAACAGCGCTGCAAAGTTATCTCACCTATTTGGGAAGGTTTGAACTCCAGGATAATAAAGTGATTCATCACATTGAGGCTAGTTTGTTTCCTAATTGGGTGGGTGTTACTCAAGAACGTTTCTTTGAAGTTAAGGATAATCAACTTGTCCTGAGTACAGATCCATTACTGATAAAAACTCAGCAGCAGGTAGCTCATCTTATTTGGGAACGGATTCTAGATCGTCCCTAGGTGTAACCCAAGTAGGTGGTCAGATTACAGAGGTATTTTAAGAGGTAAAAAACATGACAACACTAGCAGAAAAAATAGTACTTTTAACGGGTGCTTCTAGAGGAATAGGAGTATTTATTGCTCTCGCTTTGGTCAGAGAAAATGCAACTATTATTGGCGTCTCTCGCTCGCCGGAAGAATTGGATCAGGTTAGCACTCAAGTCAAAAGCTTAGGAGGTAAGTGGATAGGTTTGCCATTTGACATCAGTCAGATCAAAAAATTGCCTTTTCTGGTACAGCAAATTGAACAGGTTGTAGGTTCCGTGGACATTTTAATTAATAATGCTGGTATAGAACTATACCGAGCCTTTCAAGATTACTCCACGGCTGATATTCAGTTAGTATTATCGACGAATTTACTAGCGGCTATGGAGTTAAGCCGTTTGATACTACCAACCTTTTTACGCCAAGGGAGTGGTCATATTGTTAATATTGCTTCCCTAGCTGCGAAAAAGGGGCTTCCTTACAACAGTATTTATTCGGCGAGTAAAGCGGGATTACTGATGTGGAGTGATTCTCTCCGACAAGAATTGGTCGGGACTGGTGTGGAAATTTCCATCATTTGCCCAGGATATGTTTCCCAACAAGGGATGTTTGTTGATTCTGGCGTACCTGCACCGAGGTTATCCGGAATATCTGCCCCAGTTAATGTGGCTAACGCCGTCGTTAGGGCGATTAAGCATAATCAAGCCGAGATTATGGTTAACCAAGATTTGTTGACCGAATGTTTGACACGATTTCTATTTGTGATCGGTCAATTTTTCCCAAAATTTGTAGATGTTGTTTATCGATATATTGGTGTAGTAGATTTAAATAAAACACGAGTAAAAAATCAAAAAAAATCTCGATTAGTTCGTGTTTACGGTTTTAATTTTTCGGATAAGCAATAAAAAATGCAATTTTAATTTGATCAGCAATTGAGTAGATTAGAATAACAATGGAATGAATTATTATGGATATTATATCTGACCTAACTCGCTTCTTTCATCCAGTTTTACCAGCGAACAAACTGAAGAAAAAGCCTGTTCGGATTGAATTAGGAGGACGGCGTTACGTACTCTTTCGGGATCACTACGGACAACCGGCTGCTCTCAATGATGCTTGTCCTCATCGGAAAGCCCCACTGTCTAAAGGTTTTGTTCGTCCTGATGGAAAGTTGACTTGTGCTTACCATGGCTGGCATTTTGATGCGAATGGGCAAGGGTGCAGTCTAGCTGAACCGAAAATGCCTCATTGCTCTACTGTTGCTTACCAAGTTGTTGAGAAGTATGATTATCTTTGGTTAGCCGCTAAGGATACTCCAAACAGTGCCTTTCCTCAGCTTGGTGGGGACAGCTTTGAATTTGCTGGCTCATTTTCAACCTTCTTTAAAGTTCCGCTTCCCATCTTGCTCGATAATATGTCTGAAGCAGAGCATCAGCCGATGATCCACACCCTTTTTGGATGGGATGAAGATGAACTCTCACAAGTTGAATTCAAAGCCGAGATATTTAGCGATCGCACCGAAGTCTATAATAAGGGGTTGTTGAGACAAACGCCTTGGTTTCCGGTTTGGACTGTAGTGTTGGGTTTGCGAGTCGGTGACTATTTCTGTGATCAATGGATTACCCGTTTCAATCCAGTCCATGCGACATACACTATTTCTTACGAAGATAGCAAAAGGGGTCAGCTTCGCCCGGTGATGGCGCGAGCCACTATGTTTATGGTGCCGGAAACCAAAACGAGTACGTTCCTGCACTCCTTTGTTTTCTTCAAAATTGCCAGGAATTCACGACTGCGCTGGTTGCGTCCTCTGGTAAGTTCAATTATATTGCACGGGACTCGAATAGAGATGGCAGCAGATGCCCACTTTATAGTTAACCTCGCTGACGTGCCCCTCGAACTCAAAGGCATGCACTTAGGGAAATTTGATCAGCCAATCATACACAATCGCCGACTTCTGGAGTCTATTTATTTCAATCACTCGGCTTTCATAACCAATTCCCAATCCTAATAAACGCTGCCCCCTAGGCTGGGTGAGCTGTTCTTCCACCTGCTTCAATGAATGAGACTTGAGCAGTAGGAAGTGCCTGAGCCAAAGTTCCATGTTTCGATAAACAATGTAACCCATTACTACGGTGATATTTATGCTTAACAATAGGTTCTATAACCGTCGTCGTTTTATTCAAACTGCTGCCCTATTTTCCAGTAGTTTGATGACTTCACTAGCCAGCGCTCGTCGAACTATTGCTCAGGATGAGTCTGTAAAAGCTGTTGTTATTGGTAGTGGCTTCGGTGGCGCTGTTGCAGCATTACGTTTGGGGCAAGCTGGTATTGATACATTGGTTATAGAGCGAGGTCGTCGTTGGCCTATTACATCGGCTCAAAATACTTTTGCGACTTACCGTAAACCTGATAGTAGAGCTGCTTGGCTTAGCCCAAAAACAGTAATATTTGACGAAATTCCTATAGACGTATATACAGGAATTTTAGAGCGTAAAGATGAAAATGGAATTTCTGTTTACTGTGGTGCTGGAGTTGGAGGTGGCTCGTTAGTCTATAACGGTATTACTTACCAACCTCCTCGCGAACTATTCTATAAGGTCTTTCCTAGAGCAATTGACTATGATGAACTGGATAGAGTTTATTACCCTCGTGTTCATTCCATCATAAAGCCAGTACCAATTCCTCAAGATATTTTGGCTACTAACTACTATTCATCAACTCGCATTTTCCTTCAGCAAGCAGCAGTTGCTGGATTACCTAATCGTTTGCTAGATATGGCTGTAGACTGGGATGTTGTTCGCCAAGAAATTAATGGTACTAAAGTTCCCTCCGCCATTATTGGCGAAGTCTGGTACGGAATGAATAGTGGAGCAAAAAAGAGTCTAGATCGTAACTACTTAACTCAGGCAGAGCAAACAGGGTATGTGGATATTTTGCCTCTCCACATAGTAACGGAAATTTCTGAAGTACCAGGATATGGCTATCGAGTTGCCTGCACCCAGATTAATGAGTCTGGAGAAATTATTGCAACAAAAACTATTACTTGTCGATATCTATTTCTGGCGGCTGGTTCTATGGGAACCTCTAGGCTTCTAGTCAAAGCCAAAGCAACAGGTACACTACCTAGGCTAAATGACTACATTGGTTTAGACTGGGGAACTAACGGAGAAACTGTTGCTATTCGTTCAGGTTTTCCACAACTCACAAACACTGGTCAGGGGGGACCTGCAACTTCAGTTATTCAATATTTTGATAACCCTCTGGGTTCGATTTCTATCGAATTGCTCCCGATCTGGAATGCTCCCGATGGAACCCTAGTATCTGTCGGTATAGGCTTACCCTCGGTAAAGGGAAGATTCAACTACGATTCAACTACAGGTTTGGTTAAACTAAATTGGCCGGATGGTAAAAATTCGGGAGATCCAAAACTTCTGAAAGCTGCGGAATTTGCCTACAGATTAATTGACAGGAAAAACGCCACTTCAATTAGTCAGCCACAAACAAATATCACATTGGGTAGCTCTCCTCGCCGTAAAAACCGAGTTACGGGTCAAGTATCTGATATTTTTCCTGCTTTTCATCCTTTAGGAGGAGCAGTCCTCGGAAAAGCCTGCGATCTCTACGGTCGAGTCATCGGTTATCGGGGGCTGTATGTAGTTGATGGTGCACTTATGCCTGGCTCTACAGGATGTACAAATCCTTCTTTCACCATTGCGGCTATAGCGGAACGCTGCATGGAACGGATTCTTGCAGAAGATATTGTCTAATTCACCCGATTATTCTCTTTTCTTTTATCTTCTTTGTTTGTCAAATTATCAAGAGATTCGATATGTTGAGAAAACCATTCAATTTTCTAGAAAAACATTTTGTTTTTGAGGCGACTGCCGCCATTATTTTGACTATTTTTGTAATCAC
Organism: uncultured Coleofasciculus sp.; assembly: GCA_937127375.1. Lineage (GTDB taxonomy): Bacteria > Cyanobacteriota > Cyanobacteriia > Cyanobacteriales > Coleofasciculaceae > Coleofasciculus. The sequence goes on from CAKZMA010001470.1 coordinate 15,462, forward strand.
AGCTCGACCAGCTAAATCTACTGTGTTAGCTTTGAGTGATGAAAACTCGCTCGCCGCATTTGACCCTTCTTTCTCGGATATTCCCGCAAATAATGGCATCCTCTTCTGGACTGTTGACGATGTGAATCAGCTATTCCAGAATTGGTTCTGGTATCGCGTTGGCTCCGAAGGCAGAGAAAATTCTATAAATACTCTTAATTTGATCGACCTTGATCAATCTCAACCAGCTGACAACCAGCTCTCCGTTACCTATGCTGGCATCGGCTTTGAAATTGCGCTCAACTTTACGTTGAATGGTGGCGCACAGGGCAGTGGCATATCCAGTTTATTCGAGAATATTACGATAAAAAACACTGGCTCTAATCAGTTAGACTTCCACTTCTTTAACTACACTGACTTTGACCTCACTGAAAACGGGGAGCAGGACACAACAAAAATAGGTAGTAGTATAGCCACGCAATGGGATAATTTGACCTTTGCGACCGAAGTGATTGACCCAACAGCAAGCTACTACCACCTGTCTCCTTTCTCTAATATCTTAGATGCATTGGAAGACGATGTTCCCACCACCCTGGCAAATTTTTCCGGACTGTTGGCTGGTGACAATGCTTACGCTTTCCAATGGGATTTTACCCTTGAACCAGAACAATCTTTCTCAATCAACATCCACAAATCTATCGCCCCAATCAAATCGGTTCCAGAGCCGACGATGACGCTAGGCTTGATAGCCTTTAGCGGTTTGATGCTTATTCGTGACAAGTTAAGACAACTGTGCCGATGAGGTTTGAGGGCTGTGTCCTCATCCTACAAGAAGCAAAGTCTAAACTCCATTATCTGAACATAATGCCAAAATTATTTTATTTGACTGCGGCTTTATCTATTGCCTTGACTCCATCTATAGCTAAAGCTGCTCTTAGCGACGAATACTCAGGAACACAAAACCTAAACATTAATGTGCCAATTTGCTATATGCAGACAGAAGATGGTAGGGTGCTTGATTTAAGTTATCTTTGTGGCAACTCTGACAGAAACACTACCACAATTTCTGTACAAATTAGACAACTGCTGGAAACTAAACAATGCCAAAGGTGTAACCTAAGTGGTGCAAACTTAAGTAGTTCTAACTTAATCGGTGCTGATCTCAGTTATGCTGACTTGAGTAATGCTGACCTAAGAAATACCAATATGTTGGGTGCCAATCTAAACAATGCCGATATGAGCAATGCTAACTTAAGTGGAGCAATAATGCCCGATGGAACTATTCACAAATAGAAGAGACTTTGGCATCACTGGTCAGGCTAAGGAATTTCATTGCCAGGACTTACACAGCTACGCTATATGTAGAGTACAACAATTGGAGTGAACTCTAGAAAAAGGTTGAGAGCGATCGCTAGATACAGGAGTACGCTATATCTGGTTTCATTGCGTAGGTTTTGTATCAGATACCTAACTCCTATGAAAATTTGGTGATTTTATTTTTAAAAAAACTTTCGATTTAACATATAATTATATCAATAAAATAGCTAAAATTTGTTCTATTAAACCTGTGTTTATAACACTTAAAATTATTAACATAGCAGGATTAAAGCAAAAATGAAAAGACAATCTTTTCAAAACCAAAGATAGCTTTAAGTTCCCAAATGCTCAATGCCAAACTACAATAGGAAAAATATCATGTCTAACATCAATCAATTTTTGACCAATAAAGTCGCCATTACGGGCTCCAAAACAACCGTCTTTGCCCGACCTATCCAAGCGGAAAAAGCAAAAGAGTTATCCGACCAACAATTGGAGACTGTTGCCGGGGGTATATTTGCACGAGTCTGGTAGTACAAGTGAAGCTGTTATGACAATTTAATTGGCATACAGCTTAATCGCTTTAAAAGCGACTAAATTTTGGCAAAAGTAGAGGGTAGTTTATACCCTCTTTTTTTAATTCTTCACGTTTGTTGAAAATTTAAACTCTAAAAAACATCCTATTTCACCGAAAAACAATACTACTCAATCAGACTAGATGACGATTAGTATTAATGTAGTAGGACGCCAATAGATAGAACAGTCTATCTTTTGTAATAAAAGAGTCCTCAGAACAAAAAAACAACGGAGAAAAGTAAATGTCTAACATCAATCCATTTTCTGCCAAGATGTCTGAATCTCAAACTCAGCAACAGTCGTTGTCATTAACAATGGGAGGAAAAAGCTTAGATGAAATCCAAACCATGAAATCTACCCAAAATTTGACAGCTAGCCTTGGGGCGCAAGAACTATCCGATGAACAGTTGGAAACTGTAGCTGGCGGATGGGCTGCTATCCCACGGCATAGGCTTAATCGGTTGCCATCATGGCTGTAGTTATGGTATATCGACTATAGCTTAATGCATAGTCCTGACACTAACTAGATTGTAATTAACACTCCCCCGACCTCAAATCGGGGGATTCTTCTGAATCAATCATGCTGACTCAAAAACACACGCTATTTCAAAAAAAATGCTAGAGCGTTTATAATTTTCTGAACAAATAGACTAAGTTAGGAAAGTCGGCAGTCCCAGAAGCTGATCGGCTTTTATTTTGTGTAATTTTTTATTTAATATCAATATATTTAGTCTAATAAATATCCTATTTTACCGAAAAATAGTCCTACTCAATCAGACTGGATTGCGGTTAGTATTAATGGAGTAGGACGCCAAAAGATAGAACAGTCAAAAGAGTCCTCATAATCCCCAAAAATAACGGAAAAAAGTAAATGTCTAACATCAATCAATGTTTTGCCAAGATGTCTGAATCTAAAACTCAGCCACAATCGTTGTCATTAACAACGGGAGGAAAAAACTTAGATGAAATCCAAGCCATGAAATCTACCCAAAATTTGACGGCTAGCCTTGGGGCGGAAGAACTATCCGATGAACAGTTGGAAACCGTATCTGGTGGATGGATTTTTAGCCGGTATGGCCCCTACCCATTCTGGTAAATCTGCGACAGCTTAATTAGTAATCCTGAAACTAACCGGATTGTAATTAACACTCCCCCGACCTCAAATCGGGGGATG
>CAKZMA010001471.1 GCA_937127375.1 uncultured Coleofasciculus sp.
AAATTATTTTCCAGGATCTCAGAGGCTTAGAGATTATTTTTGAAGACCAAGAAACCGACTTGCAAATTGAATCCAGGGGAGGAGATAGGTAATGGCTAGTTTACCCATGAATGGTGATCAAAAGGCTCCCCTAATGGCACAGGTAAACCGGATGCAATTAGGACACAAAAGGTTTAAACAAGGATGGTTCCTAGGTTTTCTTGCCCTTTTCATGGGGTTGGGTTGGACTCAGGGAGTCCGCGCTGAAGGGAGTGCAGACTTAACTGACAATGGAGGCGATCGCCCTTTCTTAGAGTATCGTAATGATGAGAGCGCAGGCATAGACCGTCGAACGATTATTCAGGTATACGCTGAGGCAGGAGAAACAATCAATCTTGGCTCTAGTGCGATCGGGATTGGTGATGGTGATATTAGGTATACTGCACCCGATGGTTCTACTAATACTTGTAGTAGCTCTGATCCCGGAACAGGTTTGATTCCCAATCTAGCGGCAGAAATGGCTGGTATTACTGGATATACACCCTGTCAGGTTACTGTCCAAGCCGGTCAAACTGGAATTTGGGAAATAGAATTTATTAGCCCTGACCCAAGTAGTAACGATAATCCACCTCCTATCGCGGTAACAGAGGAATGGACACAAGAGGATGGTGTCGGTTGGATAGCCGCCTGGGATGTCACCGTAGTCGATAGTACAGGCAGTCCAATCCTAGGTCGAGTCTTTGCCAACTATTTGGCTCTAAACATGGGAAGCAACGGGATTTCTCTCAATTCTCAACTCACAATCCAAACCAACCAGGGTTATCAGTACGAAATCGACCTGAATGGTATCGACCCCTTTGGCTTTATCTTTTTTGCCAATAGTAAAGGATTTGTGGAGCCGACTACGGGTCAACGGCGATTAGAATCCATTAATGGCAGTGAGATCGTTCTGGGCAGCACTTTACTCGATCCGTCTGGTGAATCTGACAACGAGGCGACTAATGATATAACCCATAAGGTTTTCCTGAATCAGCCCGCTATGAACATGCCGACCTCAGCCGTGACTCCCGATGGTGAAACATTCTTACGACCGGACTTTGTGGTTCCTGAGGTTAGTAACTTTACGTTTACCGGGACTGACGGGACTCCTAATCAAGTGGGTCAAACATTAGGTGGTAATTTTAATTTTGACGCCAATGTGCCAGGAACTTATGACATCTTTATTGACTTGAATAACAATGGTATGCCTGATGGTATAGATCCCCAGCTTAGCGGTGACACAGTTGTCGGCTCAAACCAAGTATCTTGGGATGGACTAGATGGTGAAGGAAATCCAGTTCCCGTCAATAATGTTCCCTACGGAGCCACAATAGAAATCAAGGCTGGTCAAGCGCATTTCCCCTTCATCGATGCTGAAAACAATCCTGAGGGCATTATCCTGAGACGACTCAATGGTCCGTCTGGAGAGGAAAGTATTATCTATTATGACGATACACCAGTAGGCGGCGACAGTGTCTTACCTGAGGGGGAAGATAGTAGTGGCGGCGGTCATGTATTCAGTTCTGACTTTGGCAATGAAAAAGGCATAGATACTTGGATTAACGTTCCTTCCCAAGCGCTTGAACTGGAAGGGGGTATCCTGGTTCAGGTGGCAGATCTTTCCATTACTAAAACCGATCAGCCTGACCCCATCGTGGCTGGGGAACAGATCACCTATACCCTCACCGTAACCAATGAACAGCCGCCACAGGGACAAACCTACTCAGATGTCACTGGCGCCACAGTCACCGATACGATACCCGACGATATTACTAACGTTACCTGGAATTGTGAGATCACATCCGCTCCGGATACAGGGGCTTGTGGTACAGCGAGTGGTACGGGCAACACCATTGATTTGACTGTAGACCTCAATGTCGGCGCCACCGCCACGATTACGGTAAATGGTATCGTTTCTCCAACAGCATCTGGGACATTGAATAATACCGCAACCGTTGAGCCACCCGATGATACCTTAGACCCCAATGAGGACAATAACACTGACCCAGAAGACACCACGATTGAACCGAGTCCAGTTCAACCGGTGGGGATTAAATCCGTCGAACTCTCTCAGGATACCGATGGCAGTGGCTCGTTGACCCAGGGTGATATTGTCGAGTACACAATTACCTACACCAACTCCGATCCCTCAATCCCGATCACCGACTTCCAAGCCGTTGATGAAATCGATACCACTAGCTTGCAGTTTGTCGAAGGTAGTTACAATTTCACTGCCAGTGGTACAGGGACAACGGTGACAGCGAACTCTACCTATAACGGTACCAGTGATCCAAACCTGAATAACTCAGGAACCCTGGGTGCAGACGGGGGTCAAGTTGTGATCCAATACCAGGCAGAAGTGATCGCCGCCGCAGGAGCGGAAATTCGCAACCAAGCCGTCGCCAGGTCAAATGGGGGTACGGTAGACGAGTCTATCACCGATGCTTTTGCCAAAACAGGAGATGTGCCCCAAATATCAGATGATGGCGTTGACCAGGGTAACTTAGAAGGAACTGGGGATGATGAACCCACATTGCTCGTAGTCCAACCTTTGGGTAACCCCAACCTGCGTTTAGTCAAGCGAGTTACGAATATTATCCGAAATGGCGCACCAATTAGTGGAGTTAACTTCAACACAGTTGAAGATGACCCAGAAGATGAAGATGACAACATACTCACTCAAACCTCAGTACAACCCGTGGGGATTTCCTCCTTACCCTCAGAATCATCGCTCCAAAGTGGGGACGAAGTAGAATACACCATCTACTTTCTGTCCGATGGTACAGCTCCTGCGAACGGTATCACTATCTGCGACGCTATTCCAGAAGAGACAACGTTTATCACGGATAGTTTTGATGCAGGTCAAGGAATTTTAGTCAATCAAGGCGGAACTAATACCAACCAAAGTAATCAATCAGGAGACGATCGCGGAGAATTTCTCCCCCCTCTAAGTCCTGTCACATCTCCCTGTCCAAACCTCACCAATCCGAATGGATCAGTGTTGATTAATCTGGGTGATGTGCCAATTACAACTCCGGATAATGTGGGGTTTGTCCGCTTCCGCGTCAGGGTTGATTAGATCAATGCCAAAAAATACGTCAACGTTTGGTACAATGTACAATTCCGCCGAACCCAGAACCCCTACCCCCCGTGATTCCCCAATGTCTCACCCAAACGCCCCCGCCACCTCCCCCAGAACCTGTCGGGCGTTATCGGTGCGGAATTATCTATTGCGCCAAGGAATCAATCCAGAACGCATGACGATTCGATCCTTCGGCGAAACCCAGCGCCGGACAACGGGTAGTGGGGTGGTGGATTATGCACGCGATCGCCGGGTGGAAATTATTTTCCAAGATTTGAGAGGCTTAGAGATTATTTTTGAAGACCAAGAAACCGACTTGCAAATTGAATCAAGATAACCGAGAATGTCTTTCTTATCCCTGGATGGCGACAATTGAAGTCCATTTCGGGCGTTAACGATACTCTATAGCGCTACGCGCTGGTTTATTTACACATTAGAAATGAAGGCTTTATCAGGGGTGTATTAGAACATTTTTACTGTAACTAAGCGAGAGCGTGCCGCTATAGTTTCCATTCTTATATCCTCATTGGTTTGAATGTTTTATGTATTCCCGACTTACCAAACGATTCATCCGGTTTTTGTTCTATTTCTTTTCAGATAGGCGGAAAAACGATAAGGTTTTCTCGGGCCAAAGATATCTGAATCCTTGGTCTGGGCGAAAGTCCTGGATTAAAGCTCACCTCCTCGCGATCGCGGTTGCTTATTTGGTTGTTATATTGGGCAATTCATTTCCGGCATTGTCACAGGCAGCTCCCATCCCATTCAATTGCGATGGCATTCTTTATATTAGCCAAGCAACTAATGCTCCTTTTCCCACTGAACTTAGTTTTCTAAATACAAATACATTTCAACTAGACCCCCAGGTTGAGCCTGAACCGGGTGTAACTTATAACGCGGCAGGTTTTCGTTTTGCCGACGGTTTTATTTACGGCATCGTCCCATTTACAGACACTCTGACAGACGCACAAGGAAACCCAGTGTCTAATCCTCCTGATCCATTTTCAATCTTCAGAATTGGTCGAAACGGAGTAACTGAGAACATAGGAACTATACAAACTGATCCTCAATTTCCAATGCCAACTGGCGGGGCTGATAATAGTCGTTATTTTGCTGGGGATTTTGACGAGGAGGGGTTTTATTATGTCTACTCCAGAAACCAAAATGGGACAGGAAAGCTCGTTAAAATTGATGTGACAGTGGCAGATCCAACCGCGAATCCACCCATTCCGCCAGATGTTGTCGATGTCGTCGATATTACGACAGGAAATCGCAGCTTTTTTGACATTGCCTTTAACCCTGTAGATGACAACTTCTATAGTTATGAATCAACTCCAGATAACCGCTCGATAGCTCGCATTGATCCGAATACTGGAAATGTTACATTTTTTGAAGCTGATTTCACTGATCCGACAGTTGGAGGTCGAGAGGTTGGCGCTGTGGGCGCTATCTTCTTTGACGCGCTAGGCAACTTATTCGCCTACGAAAATCAAACAGGTAATCTCTACAGAATTCGAGAGGTTAATAGACTGGAAACAAGAGAGCCTCCTGAACAAAATGATCGGGCAAGGTTTATTCAAGTTGCCTCGAATCTAGATTCAGTCGCTCAAAATGATGGTGCATCCTGTCCCTTCGCCCCGATTGATTTAGTCATTGAGAAAACGGTTTCTCCGGATGACCCAGTCCCAGGGGATCAGGTCACATACCAGATTACGGCGATTAACGAGGGTAACCCGAATTCGCCAGTACAGGTACTCAGTGCTTTCACCCGAATCAACGTCACTGACGTTCTGCCGACAGAAATTGAAAACCCCTCATTTCTACCGAGTGAAGGTGACTACGACCCCAATACAGGCAACTGGACAAATATTGATCTGGGTGTTGGTGAGCAGATTACCTTAGACATTACAGGAACGGTTGCTCCTGATGCCACAGGGACAATTTCCAACACCGCCCTTGGCGAAGTTCGTCCTCCTGAAATTAATACTGATCCAAATCCAGATAATAATGAATCGACTGTAGATATCGTGTTAAATCCAAATCCGGCTATTGGGGTAGCCAAGGAGGTCACTGATGTGACTGCGCTTGGAGGTAACCGCTTCCAAGTCACCTATGACTTAGTGGTCGAAAACGTGGGTAACGTGCCTTTAGACGATATCACTCTTTTGGAAGACTTAGAAGATACCTTTGGTGTGGGTAATGTCGTCAGTACCACTGTTAGTAGCGATGACCTGACAATTAATCCTAACTTTACTGGGATTGGCAATGCTGGTGACCCGACGCTAAATCTCCTCGGCAGTGGCAATAGCCTAGATGTAGGTGACAACGTCCGGGTTCAATTAGAAGCCGTCGTCACCCCACCCGACCTCACCCAGAACTACAATAACCAAGTCGAAGCCACGGGTATATCTCCGGGTGGTACAACAGTAAATGACTTATCCGATAATGAAATTCCCACTGATCCCGATGCTCCCCTAACGGACAAAGATGGGGATGGTGATGCCGATGAACCCGAGGAAAACACC
>CAKZMA010001472.1 GCA_937127375.1 uncultured Coleofasciculus sp.
CGCAGGGCGGTATATGCCCATTCTTCGGGTTGTACGTGGCGCTGTTCAGTGGCGTAAACTGCTGTAGTCAGTTGGGTTATTGTCGTTAGTAATAATAGCGGTAGACTCCATAAGGAATATTGGATATTCATGGTTGTCCTCACACCTGTAGTAGTTAGGTACTTTATTCTCAATTCAGTCGTCGCAGAAATTTTCACCTAATAGGAGGCTCCAACAAGCTCCTGAAGGTTGACTTTTGATTGCGCTTTCTACAAAATGAAGTCTGAACTTCTCATAAATATTTTCAATGACGTCATCAGGATCATCAAATACACCTATATCCTGCTGAATAATATTATCAGAAATTGGAGTAAAATCAGCTTCAATAACTTCTGGTGTTAGTGGTTGTGTACTGAAAGATAAAGGAATATTTTCTTGTGTGATTAGCTTTATAAATAAATTCACACTTTGAGCAAAGCTAGATAGAGTATCTGAATTTTCAGGATTGGAATTGCTTGTAACTTCTCCTGGATTATTAATATTTTCAGACTCTAATGAATTGCCACCTTTGACAGAACAGTAATTTTCTTCATTATTGTTTTTCTCTCTTGAATCTACTTTTTTGCCATGAACACCAACTAAGAGACCATTTTCATCAAATACAGGTCCGCCACTCATCCCGGGCCGAGTTAGAGGGGTGTAAATAATACTGTAGCCATTCTTATCAGGCTCAATCTTATCTGTCACTCGAACCCACACTAAACGGCGTTCTCTCCGCTGCACTTTACCACGACACTTGCCATCTTCTGGATTATATTCTTCTTCTGGATTAGGCCATCCTGAAACGTAGACTTTATCTCCTTTTTTAATCTGACTAGAATCACCTAAGGGAGCGACAGTGTATTCTTCATCACTCTCAAAACTAATCACAGCTAGATCAAAACCTTCAACTTTTGGTATTTTACCCTCTTTAAACTTACAACCAAATCTTATTAAGAAACGATTTGTTCTTCGTATTAATGGTGTAAATTGCGTTTCTTCAAAATCTTTAGGACATTCTTTTCTATCGTTAATTTTTTCTTCTTCTACTAGATTCACTTTATTGTCTCTAGTTCTAATTCCATAGGGAATTTTACGCTCTAGATCTTCTACATCAAAATTATGTGCCACTGTTAATACTTTGTATTTGTAATTATGCTTTTTTCCTCTTTTTTTGTCGATGATAACTCCTGATCCTACAGTCCATTTTGCACCATCAGGAGCTGGATTTATGCTGCCTTTATAAATAATATATTCCCGGCGATTATTTGCTAGTTCCCTGAGTCTTTCCTGTGTCAAACCAGGAGATATTAAAACAGTTGTTTGTCGAGCAATAGAATTAATTTGTGCTGGAGTAAGTTTAGCTAAAGCTGGAGTTCCTACCAAGCTACTTAGTAAAATACCGCCAATAATTTTAGGAACTAGATATTGTATAGATGACATAATTTGATTTTTATTTATTGAACTTCTTCATGTGAAACAAATTGAAGATAAGTAGTAATAGGAATACCCCAACTAGAATCAACCATTTTTTCTAGCAATTCTGTTGATGGCTGTGTACCATCTTCAAATTCATATATACCAAACGCTGGTTCTCCATATTTCAGACGACCATTAATACCAATTAATAGACCTTTTGCGTTAAAAATTGGACCACCACTCATCCCTTCTACAATCTCATTGGTGTAACCCAATCGATAACCCATAGCCATAGATTTTGGAGGTAGCAATGTTACCTCACCCGAGGTTAACCGGAAAGCATCAACTCCTTTGTCAAAAGTAGTTATGAGAGTTTCGTCTTGATATATAGGAAACCCACTTGCCCATACCTGATCACCCACTATCATAAATTCTCTGCTAATCTTAGCCACTTCATAAGAAGTAGTACTGCGAAATTGAGTAATTGCGAGGTCATAAAAATCTAGCTGTCTCAGATTTTGGGAGATGGGCATATACTGCTGCCCATCAACTGTCATAATGGTGTGAGAATCTGCAAAACCAACAACGTGCCAATTCGTTAACACACTGTAGATTTGCCCTTGACGAGCTACAATGACTCCAGAACCAGAGGAGCGAGGAGTTAAAATGCGAACTGTTGTTAGCTGCGCTATTTTTTGAATATCGGGACTTTTGTTATTCTGTAACAAAGAATAGATTGGAACTGACTGATTTTGGGAGTAGTCTTCTCGCGATACAGCTACTCCCTTGTCAAACCAAACGGTCAAGGCGATCACCAAGATACTCATCAGTTCCAATTGCAACCAAAAACTTACCACTATTCGTGCCATTACCGTAAACCAGCGGGTAAGTCATCATCATTTGAAGTAGCAGGAGAAAAAGTGGGATTAGGTGAAGTAGCAGGAGAAAAAGTGGGATTAGGAATGGGATTAGAGATAGGCGGGTTTTCTGGCATACTATCTCCTATCAAAGCTGAACTGACATCAATATAGGGAATTCCTGACGAACTTTCAAACATTTCAACAGCCGTTCCTGGCTCTGTTAATAAAGTCAAAAATTTTCCTAATGTTTCCACAGGATCTTGATCTGCCTTAAGAGTAAAAATATCACCTCCGGGCTTACAAATACCAGGAGTCTGTGCTACGCAAAGGACATTTTGATTATTCAGAACGCCAAGTGAAATTAGCCTGAGTTGCTTGCTTTGGAAAAAATAATTGAGCTTCTGACTTACTGTGTTGCAGCGTTCAGCCGGAGTGTATCCTGACGGCACAAATGCATCTGAAACCCAATTAATCCAAACCTTTGGGGCTCTTCGACTTTGAGTCCAAAACATTGTTTTTGGGATGGCACCCTGTTGACACCAGAATCCTGCCTGATTAGGCTGAGTAGAACCAGCTTGACTGATAATCATATTAACAGTCAAACTACCAACAGCTAAGGTCGCGGCTGTTAAAACTTTTGTCAATACAGGAAATTTCATAATTCACCCTTCTTAAGATTAAGCTGTTCGGCATTCAGATTGGGATACCTAAATTCCTCAAAGGCAACAGGCAACAGGAAATACACAATTTATATGCGTTGTACTGATATAGCGCTTCGCTAGGCGTGTATTTACACAAAGCGAAATGTATCCT
>CAKZMA010001473.1 GCA_937127375.1 uncultured Coleofasciculus sp.
GGATTGTCATACCAAACTACTCCAGGACATTTTGCTCGTGGCTTTTTCTTCCATTCCCGCTGGCACAGTTCACACATCCACCCTATCTCTGTCTTTTTGAGCTTGTGGTTAGTCATTGGTCTTGGGAAGAGAGTTCATCGATCATCATATTCAGCGCTTTTACCGCTGCTTTGTACCCCGATGCCTGCTTACCAAGTTTGAGCCGCAATAGAACGCGATCGCGTGTTTTCTCTAGGTTTTCTGAAACTCTCCCCGGCTGACTAGACTGTGTTAACGCGGTAACGGTAAGCTCTTTCAGTATCTCGCCGGGACTCTTGGACTGTTGTTCTGTTAACTGAAGCAAGCGCTCGTAAATGCTCTCTGGCAGGCGGACTCCCACCACTTTTTTAGAGAGGGGTTCATCGTAAGGACTTACAAAACGTCCCAATTCGTCCTTGGGTTGGTCTTTCATCATACTATCGGTAACTAACTCTACCGTGTTAACGCAGTATTAGCCATGTTAACACGGTAAGGTTTAGCCAACCCTCGGTGATACTCAGAGAGCGCGATCGCGTTTTCCCGATCCAATTCTTTCCTCTCACTCACATTTGATAACTTGTAAGTGATGGCTTCAAGCCCTGGCGCTATTGTAATCCTTGCCAGTTGAGAGTTTTACTGGAGGAATATTTAGTGATTGAGTCGCGATCGCCCTCGGATTTTTCATCGATTATCGCTTTGCAGTAATATTCCCCGGTGACAGCAGTCCCTAGACGACGAAACAACGCAATAACAACATTTTCAGCCTTTTCAGACCAGCTTCATACCAGGGAACCGCGTCCCTGGGTTTATCGCTTTGAGATTATTTAGATTTATAAGTTTTGCTTGGGTGGAATTCCCGCGATCGCCTAAATTCTCGATAATCTGTTCTTATGTCTCTGTGACCTTTTTGATATCAAAATTTCAAAGAAGGGTTGACATTATGTTGCAAAACGTATAAGCTAAGTATTGTATACGCTTTTTGAGCGAATCACCTTTTCTAAGTTACCTTTGTGACCTAGAAAAGTAGAAGCCGTGAAGCTAATGCTCCACGACTAACGTTGGATCGTAGGTACTAGACCATTAAATGGTTCAGTCTCTATCTGTCGAAGTGCTTAATGATTAAGTAGACGATAATATCGATCGCTACTTCAAAGAGCATCGTAACTAAAAGCTCGATAATTAGCATTCGCTTTTTTCCTTTTTGTTTTTGCTAGGATTTCAAAGCTATTGCTTGCGTCATAGAAATGTCTGCCAACATATTCTATGATGCAGCTTGTGCTACAGAAATCCCGTGCATATTATAACATATTCTAAAGTCTATTAACAAATGGAATTTTTGTAAAATTGCGCTATCCTTATGGGCATCTATGGGATGTTGTTCATGAAGATAGACCACCACGGCAAAGCCAAGATTCTCACATAGCAAGAGATACAGCTACTATTTACCCAAGGTTTAGACGAGATCGTGATCGCGCTCTATTTGCTGTCTGTCTGTTTACGAACCAAGGATGGCGAGGGGTTCGGGTACGGTTTGAACTTCTAATTCTTGTACAAATAGAACTTATTAACAGCTTCAATCCCTGATAGGGATTCAGGGGAATTCCGAGCAGAAGATGTGACGAACTTGAGTCCTTTTGTCGCCGAGTTTCAATCCCTGATAGGGATTCAGAGCAATTCCGAGGAGGGATTCTGTACAGAATCGCCCCCCGCTGAAGTTTCAATCCCTGATAGGGATTCAGAGCAATTCCGAGGCAGTCTCTTGGAAAGCTTGCTGTATAAGGTTTTCAAGGTTCAATTGCGACAACCTCCTCTAAATATAGCATTTCAGCCTTAGCCTTTGGCAAGACCCCTAAATAAATTAAGCTGAAATCCTTTCTACGTAAGCCTTTCAGCCATTGCGACAACCTCCAAATATCCTTAAATAGGGCAAACCCTTACTAGATAAGGGATACAGCCTCAAATTTTGACCTCCCCGAAAAAACACCTACTGGTTGTCGCATAAATCCGTAATTTACCATTATCCCAAGTGCGGAAAAAGCCACGAGCCTGGGCATTGTCGCTCTGAATAAGGTTTTTCTTCTTTAACTGCGATCGCGCCCTCTTCTGGCTCACAAAGCCCAATTTTTACCGGATTTTCCCCAATTTTTACGAATTAAGCATCTAAAGATGCTCCTATCATTGGATTATTCACGATTTTAAACAAGAATGAGTGTTAGAGATTTTATGAACAGGCTTACTCCAGTCACGCTTCTTTTGACGCTCTTGTTGGTTTTCCTGCTGGGCGGAAACCTCCGTGCCAATGCCAGTGAACTGAAGGTGGCTTCGTTTAATGTCGAGTCAGGGGACGCCGTGCCATCGGTCATTGCCCGTAAACACATCGCACCCTTGCAAGACATTGACATCTGGGGATTCTCCGAGGTTCAGAACGCAAGCTGGCTACCCGACTTAGAACAGGGGACAGAAGAAGGGGAAAATGCTGATTTTCAAACCATTCTCGGCAGTACAGGCGGAGGCGATCGCTTGGCTATTGTCTACAACAGCAATCTGCTAGAAGAACTCAAGCATTATGAACTTGATGATATCAATATAGGAGGTCGAGTCAGAGCGCCCCTGGTCGCTCAATTTCAATTTAAACCCACGGGCGAAGAATTTCTGTTCGTCGTCAATCATCTGTACCGAACTTCGGAAAGTTCTCGCCATCAACAAGCACGGCTTCTCAATGAGTGGGGACGTTCTCAACAACTACCGATTATTGCTGCCGGGGACTACAACTTCGATTGGGATGTGGTCTCTGGCGTCCACGATGAAGGCTGGGACTTAATTACAGCCGATGACGTTTTCACCTGGGTCAAGCCGGAAAAGTTAGTAGCAACGATATGTTCCAATCGATATGACAGCGTTCTCGATTTCGTATTTGTGGCAGGTGAAGCAAAAAACTGGTCAGCATCTTCTGTCATCCTCTATGGTGATCCGTCAGATGCCTATTGCCCAGACGATCAAACCACCAGCGACCATCGCCCCATCTTGGCGACCTTCCAATTGGAAAAATCTGTAGAACCCACTCCCCCCAGTCGGGAACAGCAATTGTTGGAGCAAATTGAGCTTCTGGAACAGGAACTATTGAAACTCAAGACATTAGTAGAAGACAGCAATTAAACACATCCCAAGATAATATATCCTGGTTTCCGACTATATTGATAGAACTTGTGGTTAGTCATTGGTCAGAGCGTGTCCCAAATCATCCTTGGGCTGGTCTCTCATCATAATCTCGGCAAATTACTTCACCTTGTTAACACGGTAAAATCAATGTTAACGCAGATACAAACAACCGTGTTAACACCGATAAGCTTGTCCACGTTAACACGGGGACAGTTAACCCAACTCTCGGCTGAGGTGAGGAGAGGAGAGCGCGATACGTCCTATCGGACACGCTTCGCGATCGCGTCTGTAGCAGCTTCCCCTACCACTTACCAACATCAGTAAAAACTCAACAGCCAAGTAATCTGCCTTTTTCCGCATAAACTTACTCAAGGGACATCATTAAAAACGATGCCCTTTTCTACTGAAAAAGGGAGCCACATAATTTCCGGTTACGGGGTATTTACCACAAAAACTTAACCCCCTGTGTGGGCAAACACACGCATAGTGATGGTCATTAATTTAGGCATGAACCAATGGACAATATATTATCACATGACCCATCGGATTTTGATGGTGAGTTGGTTAGAGTAGAAAACATCAACACCTCGGCTTCGCTCGGTGTTGACCCTGAGCGAAGCCGAAGGGTCAACCAAACATCAAAACTGGTGGAGTGCGTTACCGATAACGAACTGATCGAACTGTGGCTGTTTACTGGTAAGTCGAAAAATAGTCGCGATGCTTACCGTCGTGACATTGCTTACTTTATGGCTTTTACTAAGGGCAAACCTTTAGAGCGGGTTAGTCTCAATGACTTGGTTCTCTATAAGGAAGCGCTGGAGGGAGCGTGTAGGCTATCTAAGCGGACTGTGGCACGGCGGTTACTTTCGATTAAGTCTCTCCTGACCTTTGCCCATGAGACTCGCTACATCCGGAGTAACGTGGGGAGTCTGTTAAAGGTTTCGATGCCGTCGTCAGATATTACCCAGCGTAATCTCTCTGAGTATCAGGCATTGGCGTTGATTGAAGCTGCGGATAATGAGCGCGATCGCTTGCTGGTAAGATTGCTTTATAAGACGGGTTGCCGCGTGTCTGAGCTTTTATGTCTCCGGTGGTCACAGGTACTCGACTATGGTACAGGTAGCGGAATTATCCGAGTTATCGGTAAGGGGGATAAGGAAAGGAATGTCCTTCTGTCGGGTTCGATTTGGTCTGAATTGTTGGCATGGCGTAAGGGTAAGCCTGATGAGAGTTGGGTTTTTCCTGCTGTTTATGGGTATGGGCATCTAAACCGTTCGATTGTGAATCGGGTTATTCGTCGGTTAGCCAAGGAAGCTGGGATTAAGGGGAATGTTAGCCCCCACTGGCTGAGACACGCCCATGTTAGTCATGCTCTGGACAGGGGAGCGCCTGTGCATCTGGTACAGAATAATGTAGGACATTCAGATATTCGGATAACTCAGATGTATTGCCACGCCCGACCGACTGAGGGAAGTAGCCAGTATTTGCCGGATTGATATAAAAAAGGATGATAATAAATGACCACAGAACAGAGACTAAATCGCTTAGAGGATGAATTTGAGACGGTCAAAGAACTGTTGATGTCAGCCGCTCGGTACGCTGAATCAGCTAACTCTGGGCTCTCCCTACTTACTGAAAGAGGCGATCGCACTCAAGCTCAGTTAGACCAGTTAGCCGTAAAAGTTGATGCGCTAACCAATGCTCAAGAGGGAACCCAATCTCAGTTAGACCAGTTAGCCGTAAAAGTTGATGCGCTAGCCAATGCTCAAGAGGGAACCCAAGCTCAGTTAGATCGGCTGTCTCTTCGTATAGATTCGTTTGTTTTTGAGGTGGGACGGCTGTTTACCCAACAGTCTGAACGGTTAGACCGATCGGAGGGACAGACCGAAAGACTGGAAGCTATTGTGCAGATGTTAAACCGCAACTACCAAGCACAGCAATCCCAGTTGCAGGAACTTCAAAGGGCTACAACCGAGTTTCAGAGAGCTAGCCAGGAATACCAGCGATCTAATAGTGCGGCGTTGGAGCGAATTGACAGAATCCTAGACTATTTGCTTAGGCAGAATAGAGGCGACCAAGCTTGAGCGATCGCACTCCGTTTTCTCGCCCGATGTTGCCTCTCTCTCCAGACCGCCCCTGGCTTCTTTGGGGAGCGATCTGTTTTGGAGCCTCATTCGATAAATATACTCAGTAAGTCAGTTGGGTGAAATAAGGCGTGATTCCGCCGGAATCTGCTCGGCAAAGAGCGAAATTTTTTTATTCCACTATGTCATATATTGGAATCGTCAAAAAAATTTTTCCGCTCCTATTTTCCACCTCACCGGAAAAATTACTTGATAATAGTTATCAACTGCTCACAGTGAAAGTTGGGCTTGTTGACAGGTAACGCACTGCCATAAATAGCATTAGTATCGAACCCACATAGTAAAACTAATTTGACGATTACTG
>CAKZMA010001474.1 GCA_937127375.1 uncultured Coleofasciculus sp.
GTCATAAAGTGGCTAATGGCTGCTTTCACACTACTACCAGATCCCCGACTTCTTAAAGGATATCGCTAGCGAATAGGGAGATTAGACTAAATCCTGGTTAACGAACCCCTTTGAGGAGAAGGCAGAAGGCAGATGACTCCCAGGAAAAAGTACCCACGGGATAAAGGAGTTTGAGTAGTCATGGCGTGGGTTTTGGAGTATAGGGAACAATTTTGTATTTATTCTGAAATCAAAACTTACAATATTATTGGCACATTACTGCTTGATTTCACAGTGTTTTCTCCTTAAAAAATGGATCTTTAATTGATACAAATAAATTGAATTATACACTTGATATAAAAATCGTTGATTGGAGTTGATTGAATCAATTCAAGGTCTTTTCCTTAGTATAGCCTTGTCCCGTAATAACACAGTGCAGCATCATCTCAAGAAACTACCACAGCCAAGTGATCACCTAACCCAATCGGGTAAATCACAGCCGCATTTTGATCCAGATTATCAGTGGATGGACAAGACTCACTAGCATATTCACGATTCAAAGCGGATCGCTATAGCACAAACGTACTATACTAGAAGTGGTCAGCAAAACGATATAGTTAAATCCGATGAGCAGTTACAACTTGTGTACTTTTTGGATTAGATGTGACCATGACCTACCGAGGAGTTTTTGTCAAGGCGGAATTTGCCATCCATAAAAACGGCTAAACTGACCAACATTCAAATTGTAATAGTACTACAGTTAAGACTGCCACGAAAAAAGGCAAAGATCAATCATGTCCACTGCTCGGCACATTATAGCGCTTTTAAAGAGCCATCTGGAAGGTGAGGATCGGCAGTTCTATTCTGCTGCTCTACAGATGGCAGCTTATGAAGCAAGGCTGGGACATGGGAAGTTAGCTCAAGAAATCAGAGAGTTAATTGATCAAGCCAAAGAGCGTAAGTCTGTGATAGAGCAAACACCTGGAATTATACCCTTAGCTCAACCCAAAGGTGATCTGGCGAATCTAGTATCCGTGAGATATCCAGAAACGCGGTTATCGGAAATGATTCTGCAACCTGAACTAGAGAGTCGATTAAAACGAATTTTAACCGAACAAAAGCAACAAAAACGGTTGCGGGAACATAACTTGTCACCTCGTCGTAAACTCCTATTTGTCGGACCGCCCGGATCAGGGAAGACAATGACGGCTGCGGCTTTAGCTGGAGAGCTGCACCTTCCGCTTTTTACCACACTTTACGAAAGTATTATTGGTAAATTTATGGGAGAAACGGCTAGTCGGTTTAGAGTTATTTTTAATGCCATGAACGTAACCAAAGGAGTCTATTTATTTGATGAATTTGATGAATTTGATGCGATTGGCACCCAGCGCATGACGGGAAATGATGTGGGAGAAATTCGGCGCATCCTCAATTCTTTTTTGATGTTTTTGGAAACTGATAATAGCCAAAGCATTATTATTGCAGCAACCAACCATCCCAGCTTATTAGACAACGCCCTTTTTCGGCGCTTTGATGATGTAATTAAGTACAAGCTGCCGAATGCAAAAATGATTCGCCAACTGATAAGAATGCGGCTAGTAACCTTTGATATAGGATGGAAGGATTGGTCACGCATTATCGACGCAGCCGAGGGACTCACTCAAGCTGAGATTGTCAGAGCAACAGACGAAGCGGCAAAACAAGCGATATTATCGAATACCAAACAAGTCAGCGAAGAAACTCTAATCTTGGCTATCCTGGAACGAAAGGATATTACCTTTGAGCAATAAGGAGTTCAATATCGAATGGTTGATCAGTCGCGTGATCGTCCTCATATCTATCTTCCCGATAGTGGTGAAAGCGAAAATTACACATCGCCACGTACAGGAACAACTCCACCACCGCCCCCTCGCGATAGAGAAAGACATGCTAACGAGTTAGCACGAGCGATTGGTCGATCCCTATTTGCGGTTGTTCAATTCCATGAGAGACACAAGCTGTGCTACAGCATTGGCTAGCTACATGGCAGCACGTATAATGTCGGAAAAACCCACTTATTTACCAGAGACAATACGCGCCCTGATTGTACACTCGGCGGAGTGGACTCCAGCGATGCAAAGAGGTTTTCAAGCGGCAACGACTCAGAAAGCTAAGCATCCGCTCTTGCGGCGATATGGGTATGGTGTTCCCAATTTAGAACGTGCTTTACAAAGTGCTAACAATGATCTGACGCTAATTATTGAAGATGAGCTGCAACCGTTTTATCTAGAAAATAACTCCATCAAAACTAGAGAAATGAAGCTGCACAGCTTACCTTTACCCCATGAAGAATTAGAGCGCTTGGGCGAGGCAAACGTAGAATTAAAGGTTACTCTTTCCTACTTCATTGAGCCAAATCCTGGGGAACGCGGATGGAGTCAGCGTCATCGTTATGCGTCATACGGCTTACGGTTTGAAGTAAAAAGACCCCTGGAAAGCCATGATGATTTTAGGAGACGAATCAATAAAGCGGCTAGAGAAGAAGAGGAAAACACAACGACTAGAACGGAGAGTGACAATTGGTTTCTCGGTTCAAAGCTAAGAAACCGAGGCTCAATCCATTCGGATATCTGGAATGGCACTGCTGTTGATCTGGCACAAAGAAGTGCGATCGCCGTTTATCCAGTTGGTGGATGGTGGAAAGATAAAAAGTACTTAGATCGTTGGCAGCAATCTGCTCGTTATTCATTAATTGTGTCCATTCGAGTCCCAGAGGTTGAAGTCGATATTTATACTCCTGTCTTGAATCGAGTTAAACTAGCGATTGATATCAATACCTAGATAAGGTTAGCTATAGTTACCTGATTTCTTGAACAAGTCGGAGATCTCGTCGTTGCTCAGAATTTCAGTGGTGGAACGCCGGAAATAGCTAACGTTACCAATGACAACTGACAAATGACAGATGACTCATCTCAACAAACGACCAACCAAGGAGGTAACTGAGTTAACCAGCCATATCATCGAGCCAGCCAGGAAAATGTTCTCCCGCAATTCTCGGCGATTAACCCCATAGCTGGAACGACGCCCACTACCTGCACCGTCACGCTCTAAATCATAAATAATTTTCTCCGCGTACCACCGATCAGATTTTCCGGGATATTTCATTTGTGCCTGAGCCAGCAGTCGTTTGGCTAAACCTTTGTTCCCTTTTACGGCTTTGAGTAAATGGGGGTCTATTCCTTCATTATTCTGAGAATCGCGCCAGATCAAAAAAACCATCACACCAATCAACGCCAGCAGTGCGATCGCGAAGGGCAGTTTCATTCATTTAACCTTAAATGATGGATATTCCAGTTATTCTATCCGCTAATTTTCTACACTGCCAACCTAAAAATATTTAGAAATATTAACGGCATAGTTCCCATCTCTAGGGCTTCAATTGACGAAACCGGAAAACTGTAGTAGCAGCTACCAAAAAATTCTTGAGACTTGGCGCGATCGCACAATTGTTCCTGAGTGTTGATAAACCTTGTGGCTTGGGCATTCCAGGCATGCAGCACATTGCTCCACGATAGTTTAGGGATATGCTAAAGTGACAAAAAATGTTTTTTCTTGTGATATCATGCCCCTTTCTACCTCCCCTAAAATCATCTACCCCGAAAGTGACGGTCAACCCTTGGCAGACAATACAATTC
>CAKZMA010001475.1 GCA_937127375.1 uncultured Coleofasciculus sp.
CGTTTGGTGTAGTATGAGCCTCATGCCGTCGTTGTTCAAGACGCGATCGCATCGGTTCGTAGTTGCGCTTTAGCGCCGATTAAAGTTCTGGTTTTAACGGTGTCAACTACGGCAAAAGATTTTTGTATATCTATCACTACTCACCATTAGAGCCTCCCTTAATTTGATAACTCAAGGGATCGCTCATCTGATTTACAAATGTTTTCACGCAACGATTCTGTACAAGTCCAAGTCCCGTCCAAACGTTCGGCTCTAAAACAGACCTGATCAAACCTGACCAATCCTATCCGGTTTGGTCACCGTACAATGCATTTGAAGCGGCAGACAGGATGCTCAAATTGCTACAATAGGCTAAAACTCAAGACAATGTGTAACGCCCAGCGATATCCTTTTATCTCTGCTGATGCAGCACTCGGTGAAGCTGGCTTTCGTTCCTATTTACTTTATTCCTGTTAGACTCACGCCAACTCATCACTCCATTGAATGAGCTTCTATCGTAATCTGCCAACCATCATCTACTTTTTGGACATGAAGGTTAGGAATGGTCTGAAGTAACTCAATCAATTTTATGTCAGGACACCGTTTTTTTACCACAGTTATTATCGGTTGATTATAGTAATTTAAAAATTCCTTGCTCAGTGCAGCAACTGTAACAATTTTGATCGGATTATTTGCCATCAGAAATCTGATTATTTCCATCAAAACAAACTCTAAGTCATTGATTGATTTAATTTCATCAATCCGGTTGATCTGAAGTTCTAAACGCTTCTGGGGTTGATATTTTGAGATCTCTTTAGCATCTTCTGCTTTCAGCATCCTAACCAAACGTCCATCGACTTTCCATGGACGCTTAATTCTGTATCGATTTTGTTGTCTTTCCGTTGTCTTATACTGTGGAAATCTAGAAACTATCGCCGGCAAAAGTGCCACATAAAATTTTTGACTAATTTGAGTGCCGTAGATTGAAAAGCGTTTGCTACTTTCTAGTAAGTTCCTAAAACTGTCGCTATAGCCTAGAGATTTTGCCACGTCTTCAGGTAATACTCCATGCTTCTCATAAAACAACTTACAGAGTCTAGCCGCACTGCTCCAGGGATTTCCGTTTCTTTGAGATTCAAGGACTATAAAGTTCTCCAGTTCTTCGAGTAGTTGTTGTAATGATAAAAACGAGGACGTATGTTCACTCAACTCATCCATTTTTTTCAAGTACATCCAAGTAATAATGCCAGTAATATATAGCTACAGGTGCATGGCTGAAGATTTCATCATTATACTACATCCGATTGGCTAGACACAGGCGCAACCGTGAACGTACTCCCTTATCTAATTGGTGTTGAACTGGGATATGAGTGGGAACAACAGACAACTCGTTTAAACTTAACAGGAAACTTAGCGCAGTATGAAGCTCGTGCTGTGGTTGTTCAAAACGCGATCGCATCGGATGGGGAATGCGATCGCGCCTTTGATGTCTACACAGAAAAGTTTATTCGTGATTACACAATTTCGCCAGTGTTATAAAATTGAAAGAGTCATTACCCATCAACCCATCTATGCTAAGAACAGTTGAAGGCGTTTATCAGAACGGACAAATTCAGCTAGCTGAACTCCCACCAGATGTGAGCGATCGCGCCCAAGTTCTGGTTGCTTTTTTGGAAGCAGACAAAATTAACCCTAAGCAACTGCGCCAATTGATTGATCAATTAGAAACAATTGCAGGCATCCAGCAAGGTTTGGCTGAAGTTGATGCCGGACAAACTCGCCCTATTGGAGATTTTATACAAGAAATTCACCAGAACTATGGCATTTCAGGTTGAAATTACCCCGATTGCTGAAGCTCAGATTGAGCAAGCCTATCGTTGGTATCGGGAACTTAATCCAGAATTTGCGGATCGCTGGTTCCGAGGATTGATGAATGCGATCGCAACGCTTCAAGAAGTCCACTCCTCACTAAAAACGTTATCATCGTCATCGAAAAATCAGCCACAACGGGCAAGAAAATGGGCAAATGGATGCCGTAATCGCTGAAATAAGGGCGAACGATGGGACTCGAACCCACGAATGGTGGAACCACAATCCATTTTAGTTAATTCAGTGTAAACCATATCGCCATTCCAAAGTATGACTTAAGGAAAAACCAAGGAAGCATTAATGCAGCTTTAAGGAAGACTATTTAACTTTTCAAACGCTGCCCGGTGAACCGCCTCGGATATCCAATGGTGATAGATTTGGCTGTGGACAGCTAATGAATGTCCCATCTGTTGAGCGGCTAAAGTTAAATCTAGCCCCATTGTCAAGCTCCGAACTGCCCATGCGTGTCGTAGGTCGTATGGACGGAATGGGATTTTGTTTCGCCGGAAAGTTTGGGTTACTCGATTCCCCAGGTCTGAATTAGACCTACCGGAAATTGCAGGCAGGTTGGGTTCATACAATTTCCATTCTTCCCACCAAGAGACTGGAAGAGGGTAGACGATGCGAGATCCGGTTTTTCCCCCGGTTACCTCCAAACAATAATCCTTAGACTGAAGTCTATCCAGGTTGATCAAAAAAATTTCATGCGGTCGGAGACCATAACAGGCAAGAATCCCATAAACCCACTGCCAAGATGAGGAACTGATAAGCGATCGCACTTCTACTATTTGATCGTCGCTAGGAAGCTGGCGGGGCTTTACAGCCGTAGGGGAATAATGCCCCGCTAAAGCCTTAATCGGCTTGGGGTCAATCCCAGCAAATTCAGCCAATGCGGAAAAAGCCATTGCATATCGTTTCCTGGTTCGGCTATTAGGCTTGGTTTGGCTAACCGTCTGCGCCAGAACTTCTGTGGTCAGAAGTTGGTCTTGGGGGAGTTTCTTGAAAGTGAGGCGATAGTCTTTATCCCAGGTTGTCAAGGTTTTGGGATTTCGTTCTCGCTGACTAAAGTAATGTTGTTCATATTGCTGGACTAAATCTCCTATGGTATTGGTTTGCTGTTGCTGAGGTGGCGCCACTCCGTACAATTCCCAGTTAAAGCCTTGAGTTGCCAGAAGTTTACTCAAGTGAAGTGCTTCTGCCTTGGCATGAATTAAGCCTTCCGAATTGGCATAGATGCCTAAGCTCAATTGTTGCTGGTGCGGAGGTTTGTCTCTGCCAGGCTTTGCTGGGAGTGTCGCTTGAAGATATAACCTGTTCCCTTTTTGGATGATAGCGACCCCTGCCTTTTTCTTCTTAAGTTGTTGGTTGATTTTGTCAAGTTTCATGTTTAAGCTCAACTAAATCGATGGGGTCAATTGGGCTAGTCGGCCCCTTGCTCTTCCTCTCACTACTTTTATCCCATCGGACAAACCACTTACCGTCCTTAGCTGAAGCTACCAAGACTCCCCAATGCTGTTGGTATTCAACGGGTAACCCAGCTTTCAATATCCATGGCTGGATCAGCATAATTTCTAGTTCAGCCTCCGAGTATTGATCAATAAGTCCAGTTGATTCCCAAGTGATCCATATCTCCTTCGGTCTCCTTTTTATTCTTACTATTCGTCCGCGCTTTCCTGTTCGGTCTGAGCGAACCAAACTCCCTGCCCCCAAAGAGAACAATCTTTCTATTGTTGATTTTTCCCCGCTGTCATTTTCCCCGCTGTCATTTTCCCCGCTGTCATTTTCCCCGCTGTCATTTTCCCCGC
>CAKZMA010001476.1 GCA_937127375.1 uncultured Coleofasciculus sp.
TCCTGAAACTAACCGGATTGTAATTAACACTCCCCCGACCTCAAATCGGGGGATGCTTCTGAATCAATCATGCTGACTCAAAAACAAACTCTATTTCGAGAAAAATCTCTAGAACGTTTATCCTCTCCCGAACGGCTAGACCAACTTATGGAAGTCGTCAACCCCAAAAGTTGGCTTCCTTTACTCTCCTTAACCTCTTTAGTCGCCGCTGCGGGACTCTGGAGTATTTACGGACGCATTCCCATCACGATTGAAGGGCGCGGTGTCCTGGTTTATCCTAGCAATGTTGTACCGCTTCAATCCAAAAATTCCGGGCAATTATCCGATTTAACTGTCGAAGTAGGAGATACCGTTAAAAAAGGTCAAATTCTGGGAACTATTAACCAAACTGAACTCCAAAAACAACTCCAACAGCAACGAACTAAACTCGCCCAACTCCAATCCCAAAACCAAGCCGTTAGTTCACTGCAAGCCCTACGAATTGAACAGGAAAAACACTCGATTCAACAGCAACGCCAATACCTCCAGCAACGGATTCAGGAACTCCAATCCCTAACCCCATTGCTCAAAACTACCAGTAATGAATCCCTGAAACAACAACGCCAAAGCCTGCAACAAAGCTTACAGCACGTTCAGGGGATGACTCCTATTTATCAACAGAGATTAGACATCCGTAAGCAACTTTTTGCCGAACGAGTGATTACTCATGATGTTCTGCTGGATGCTCAAGTGCAAGTTCAAGAGAACCAGGATACCATCTCTAAACTCCAAACCCAGTTAAAAGAACTCGATGTTACAGCAACCGAGCAAGAAAAAGCCTATCGTGATAACCTGAGTACTATTACTAACTTGCGATCGCAACTCCAAGCACTCGAAAGTCGCCAAGCCAATCTCGCCCAAGAAGACTTAGAAGCCGTCACCCTGCGCCAGAAAGAAATTCAAGCGGTTCAGCGCGACATTGCCCAACTGGAAGTACAATTAAATGAGAATAGCCAAATTATCAGCCCACACAGCGGACGCATTGTCGAACTCGCGGTTAATCCTGGACAAGTGGTTAACCCAGGAACCCGTTTGGCAACCCTAGACGCCGCAAATCCCGATAGCGAAATGGTGGGAATTACCTATTTCTCCGTTGGCGACGGCAAAAAAATTAAACCCGGTATGACGCTACAAATCACACCCCAAACCGTGAAGCGGGAACGCTTTGGCGGTATCGTCGGTACCGTTAAAGATATTTCCACCTTTCCCATCACCCAAGCAGCAGCCGCGAAGGTTGTCGGTAATCCAGAAATAGTCGCCGATTTGGTATCCAATCAGCCAGCAGGACTGATGCAAGTTGTCGCTGACCTCCATCCTGATTCTACAACATTTAGTGGTTACAAATGGTCATCTTCTAAAGGACCTCAGCTCAACATCTCTTCAGGAACCACCACCACCGTTCGAGTGACGATAGAAGAACGAGCGCCAATTACGTTTATTCTACCGATTCTTAGGTCGAGTAGTGGCATTTATTAAAGCGGGTAGTGGGCTGACACAGCTTATTTGATGAATTAACCATTAGCGCCGAAACCTTAGGGTAGCACCGACGTGCATCCGTGTCAACTTAAGGTCGAAAACCAATGCTGGCAAGGTTTTACACCGTGTCTATCTATTCCTCAACATTTCCCCCTCATCCCCTAACCCCTTCTCCACCCCCCTCGTTCCCCCCTACCCCCCTCGTTCCCCCCTACAAGAGGGGGGATGACAGAGGATGCTTCGCTTTTATGGCAGGGGGGAGGACAGCAGATGCTTCGCTTTTGTTGCACGGGAGAAGGGGGATCGGATGCTCTTGCTCCCCTCTCCCCGGCGTGGGAGAGGGGCTGGGGGTGAGGGGTTGAGCTTAAGTTGACACCAATGACCGACGTGCGCCCGATTCAATGGTGAAATCTATTCCACAATCTTAGCTGTATCAAGCCAGTAGGGGGATAAGAGGGGATGAGGGTATGAGGTCAATTGTAGGGGCGGGTTTAGCCATTTAATGTTGATATTGACCGATAACCTCTCAACAAAACCCGCCCTGATTGGAATCTTACTGTGACTGTGCCACACCACAACCAAGGTGACATGATTCCCACGTAAACGAGGGTGGCAGTTTTCAGCAAGGGCAATCACCGGATTGTGTAATTAATCTGTCCCCTTCTTACCATAACCTTGGCAGAAACGGGGACTGCATCGAAAAATTTATTGGCTTATTGTTTTAATTAAAGCCCAGTGATGAGTTATCCATCTGGCAACCGATTCGATAACCAAGGGTGAGACTGGTAGCCTATAAAATTGGAATCATGACGACTGTATTCGTGACATCCCTTAACTCTTTTCACTCCCTGAAAAAACGGCTAAAACGTCGCCCCAGGCGAGTAAAAACGCCCACACTTTTGCAAATGGAAGCCATGGAATGTGGTGCGGCTGCTTTGGGTATTATTTTAAGTTACTATGGTCGCATCGTTCCCCTACCTGAATTGCGGCAAACCTGTGGTGTGTCTCGCGATGGTAGTAAAGCGGCGAATATTCTTAAAGCGGCTAGACTCTATGGACTCGACGCCCAAGGCTATAAACATGAAATCCAAGACCTTCCAGATTTGCGCCCGCCTTATATTATTTTTTGGAATTTCAATCACTTTTTAGTCGTAGAAGGAATTGGTAAGCGACAGGTTTACGTAAATGACCCAGGTACAGGTCCACGAACGGTGTCTTTCTCGGAATTTGATGCCAGTTATACAGGTGTCGTCCTGGTGATGACACCCAATTCTGATTTTGTCAAAGGGGGGCGCAAATTTAGCACAATTCTTGCCTTGTGGGAACGGCTACAAGGTACAGTGGGCGCTTTAATGTACTGCATAGTGGCAGGATTTTTATTGACCCTTGTGGGCATGGCAATTCCCGTCTTTAGCCAAATCTTTGTTGATGAAATCCTGATTCAGGGACGCCAACAATGGCTGCGTCCGTTACTGATTGGTCTAGGAATTACGGCGATTCTGCAAGGACTGTTGACTCAGTTACGCTTGCGGTATTTGCGCCGCCTGAAGGTGAAACTGTCTGTGGGAATGTCCAGTCGCTTTCTCTGGCATATCCTGCGCTTACCGGTTGGTTTTTATGCCCAACGATTTGCTGGAGAAATTACTTATCGTAGTCGTCTCAATGACCAAGTGGCGGAGGTGCTGTCGGGACGGTTGACGACGACGGTAATTGATGCCGTGATGGTGATTTTTTATGGGCTAGTCATGGTACAGTATGACCCAATTCTGACAGGGATTGTTGTTGGTTTTGCGGCGGTGAATGTTTTTATCTTACAGTCCGTCTCCCGGAAACGTAAAGATGCGAATCAACGCTTAATTCAAGAGCATGGTAAGGCAGCGGGGGCGTCTATTGCGGCGCTTCAAAGTATTGAGACGGTTAAAGCTTCGGGTTTAGAGTCCGATGTATTTTCTCGTTGGGCGGGGTACTATACGAAAGCGATTAATTCTCAGCAGGAATTGGATGTTACTAATCAAGTTTTCTCGGTATTACCCACCGTTTTATCGGCGCTTTCGTCCCTAGTTTTATTAGTGGTTGGCGGGTGGCGGGTGATGGATGGATATCTGAGTATAGGGATGCTGGTGGCATTTCAAGGGTTAATGCAGAGCTTTTTGTTGCCTGTGAATAATTTAGTCAGTTTTGCTAGTATGCTTCAGGAACTGGAGGGTAATTTAATTCGCCTTGATGATGTCTTGTGTAACCCAATTGACCCCCAGGTTGCGCCAAAACCTGCTAAGTTCAAGAGTCAATATCCCAAGTTACAAGGTTATGTTGAGTTACAGGCGATTACGTTTGGCTACAGCCGAGTTGATCCCCCCCTGATTGAAAACTTTAGTCTCAAGGTTTTACCGGGACAGCGAATTGCTTTGGTGGGTAGTAGTGGTTCGGGAAAATCTACTCTGGCTAAACTTATTAGTGGACTGTATCAACCCTGGTCAGGAGATATTTATTTTGATGGTCAACTTAGAACTGAAATACCGGATCAAGTTCTCACTCATTCTGTAGCAATGGTTGAACAGACGATTCAGTTATTTGGTGGTACGATTCGGGATAATTTGACCCTCTGGAATCCCACAATCCCGGAAACAAATCTTGTTCGCGCTTGTCAGGATGCGGTCATTGATGATGTGATTGTCTCGCTACCTGGAGGATATGATGCTCAATTGATCGCAAATGCGGCTAATTTAAGTGGCGGTCAACGGCAGCGGTTGGAAATTGCTAGAGCGTTGGTGAATAATCCCTCTATTTTGATTATGGATGAAGCGACGAGTGCTTTGGATGCTGAAACGGAACGGATGATTGACGAGAATCTGCGGCGGCGTGGCTGTACTTGTTTGATTGTGGCACACCGATTAAGTACGATTCGAGATTGTGATCAAATTATTGTTTTGGAACGGGGAAAGGTTGTGCAACAAGGGACTCATCAAGATTTGTGGCAGGTGGAGGGTGTGTATTCAAC
>CAKZMA010001477.1 GCA_937127375.1 uncultured Coleofasciculus sp.
AGTGCTGCCATTTGGATATCCGTGCGATCGCCTCCGGTGACGACTGCCATGTGCTTGCCTTTGCGGAAATATTTTAGGGCAGAGTTGACATTCATCGCGCCAATGGTCAAACTTTGAACCAATAAATCCACCCGATCTGGACGGCAAAGCACTTGAGCATCCAGTTGATGAATCAATTCTCGAACCGTAACGCTACGGAGCAAATCGTTCTGGGATAACATCCCTAATACAGGAATACCTTGCGCCTCTAGAAACGGTTGGACAGTGGATTGGACGATTTCCAGTTGATCAGCCGGAATCGCGTTAATCACAATTCCCCGTAAGCGATCGCCAAGTTGGTTTTTGGCAGATAGCAGTTTTTCCACCAGTAGCACCGAATGAAAACGGCTGACTAATATAATTGAAGCCTCTATTTCCTGAGCAATATCCAGCAACGAGAGGTCAAATAAATTGCCTTCAAACAACGTACTCGGTCCTTCGAGTACCATTAAATCACCAATCGGCGGCTGGAGATAGGACTTCAGCGATTGACGGTAATTGGTCGAATCCTCACCCCGCAAGCGTTTCTGCATCGTCTGATCATCCAGATAAAGTAGAGGCGATCGCACCCGTTTTTCTGGTAGATCTAGGATAGACGGAATAAACTGCACATCATCGCCTTCCCGATTCAGTTTATTCGCATACTCAGTGCAGCCTAAGAGCTTACCATAACCAATATCCAGTCCTTTACTTTTAAGCTGATGGGCAATGCCCAGAATGATGGCGGACTTGCCACTATATGCTTCAGTTGATCCGATTAGTAAATAATTCACGGATTTTGTCACCCCTAATTTCGCTCCTCCGTTCAAAATGCCACTTGAGTTTACTCGTCACGTAGTAGTTTGCGATAAAATGTCTGGGAAAAATCAGTCAAGCGGGTACGCTTGAAATTCAAAATGACTTCGATTAAGTAATTAATAAATTCAGAATTCGGCAACGTTACCTCATAACTCAGTTCCGCATTGCCGTCAAACTGTAATCGGCAGCGAGTGGGTTCTGAAGGTAGCTTGGAGACGAACCAGGTTGCCACAAAGGGAATGCTCTCACCGCCTTCAATACGGCGATTCCCTTCTAACGATCCTTGTTGATACAGACTAATCGCCAGAGGGAGAGCATTGCGTTTAGCGCCTTGATAATAAGGCATGTAGACACCGACGGCGGCTTTTTCAGCAGGCTGAAGTTTTTCGATAGACATAGCTGACTAACGTCTTGTTCCAATATTGAGAATGCCATGCACTCTCGTTGAAGACTAACAAATTATAGAAAACCGATGCGGTTGAATTAGAGAGGTTTCTCCCAAATTGTTTACTCTATCTCGATCTTAGGTGGTTTTGGTTCCTGTATGCTACTTTCTAATCAAGCATTTAGACTAAAACCGCGATTAGCCATGAGTGAGACAATCTTTAGCAAGATTATCCGTCGGGAAATCCCGGCTGACATTGTTTATGAGGATGATCTAGTCCTAGCGTTCAAGGATGTTGCACCCAAAGCCCCCGTTCATATTCTGCTCATTCCCAAAAAACCGATTCCCCAGCTAGCGGCGGCGGAGTCCGACGATCACGCCCTTATGGGACATTTGCTGTTAACCGCCAAGCGAGTGGCTGAACAAGTGGGTTTGAATCAAGGGTATCGGGTGGTGATCAACAACGGTGCTGATGGCGGTCAAACCGTGGATCATCTACATTTACACATTTTAGGCGGACGCCAGATGGACTGGCCCCCCGGTTAAGAGTTGG
>CAKZMA010001478.1 GCA_937127375.1 uncultured Coleofasciculus sp.
CCACTGCCATCTTTACCGCATCCCCAGTAGTAATCGATGGGGGAATTCTCTACAATCAACTCATCCCCTGTCGCCAAAAGTATTTCGCGGATATCAGCATGAGTTTCAAACTTCTGCAAAACTCCCTGCTTCATAATTTCATCCTTGACTTGTTCCCAATCGCTCCGGATAGGGTGTTGCCGACTTCTACCCATTTTGGCAGCGTCTTTAGGCGTTTTCACCTCGCATATTTTGTCGAACCAAGGACGATCTGTCTCGACAAATTTCTGTGCCTGGAAGTAATGTTCACTCGTTGCCCACCAACAACCATCTAACTCGAAACCATGGCGAGAAAAGTTGGAAAAGCAACCGTAGGGTTTTTCACGGGTGCTATAAAAATAGACTGGCATACTGGTAATTGGTATTTTTGTACTATTTTAGTCTAAGATGAATGGCACTGACTGGTATGCTGGTGGGCAATGCCCACCCTACGATATATCAAAGTTTCGTCGCTCCAAAAATGCTTATTGAGCGTGCCATTGAGTCTAAGAGCCTGTAATTGTGCGATCGCCCTCGCGTGCAAGTTACCAGAGCGTTGTGATGCGCCTTCTCAGTTACTAGAGGAACTCCGCCGATGAGTTATTACACACTCTTTAAAGGATGGCTACCTCTAAGCCAACCTATCGGGTTATTCGCACTCCTCGTTCTCAAACGCCCACTGTTAATAGAACAGCGTTACTCTTCCTCTCGTACTAAGTATGTAGGCTCTTAGATGTCAGGGCACGCAAGGCGCGATCGCACGGTTTGTTTAGTCAAAGAAAATAACCTCCTTTTTGAACGGTATTCAACGCCCCCACCAGGATTTGAACCTGGAACTCTCAGCTTAGAAGGCTGCTGCTCTATCCCTTGAGCTATGGGGGCTTATATTTCGTCCTCTGTCATTTGTCATTTGTCATTTGTCATTTGTCATTTGTCTGAAAATCGATTGTGGAATTCGGTGATTATTCTTTTTTGTTTGGTTGAATCAAGGACAGAAAACAACACCATTTTTAATTGTCCCCAAAATTGACAATTGGGTAATAAAAAATCAGCAAACATTTGGGCAACCATTGAGGGTTCATTCTGAAAAACGCCACATCCCCAAGCGCCTAAAACGAGTGCATCACATCCCTGTTCAACTGATAAACTCAAGACTTTAGCACCGCGACTATATAAAGCATCGCGTATTCTTGCCCCATTTTTCGGTTGATTGCGCCAAATTGCACCCGCATTGGGAGCAGGACTGGTAATAAAATCGACACAATAAGGTGGCTCTAGTAATGTGCCATCATCTTTACGAAAAATTGGACAACCTGGGGAATAAATGATCCGATCTGAGTAGAGAAGTGACTTATGGGAACGATGATACTCATAGTATTCTGGACATTTTAACAAGCTTTTATAAAGGGCAGAACTTCTAGCTAGACTTTCTTCCTGGGCTTGTGCGCCCTTGATAAATCCACCGCCAGGCTTTTTAGCTGAAGCAAAGTTAAGGACGCCAATCTTGTGAAACTGTTGAGATTGTGCCATGCGTTCTGCTCCGATTAACGTTGTTTCATTCCTGACTTCAAATTCAGTTGTAGAGAATTTGGGAGTGCTGGAGAGAACATTTTGTTCGAGAGTAGAGAGACTGTCTGGGTCATAGTATTTTGTCTGAGCTAGACAAGCGTTTAAATCTTGATTAATATCAACCCGTTGACCCGTCGGAGAGTCGTAATAGCCAGCATCGAGAATCTTGAGTGTATCTTGCGCGATCGCAATCCGGTTCATAAGTAATATTTTATACCTTATACGTCAATTGTCGAGGCAGGTTTAGGGAATCTGTAGGGGCGGGTTTAGGGAC
>CAKZMA010001479.1 GCA_937127375.1 uncultured Coleofasciculus sp.
GGGGAAGCAGAGGGAGCATTTTTTGTAGGGGCGGGTTTTACCACTAACGTTTCGTTTTCACCCTGATATAACTAAACCCGCCCCGACCTGACCGTTCAATTATCACAAATGACAAATGACAAATGACAAATGACAAATGACCAATAACCAATGACGTAGCTTGCTTCTCAAGGGTAGCGAGTTCTCCGCCGTTAACTTTAATTGTCCCCACCTACTTAAGACGAATATCGCTGACTCAAGCCAAATTTAATTTTTTATTATAACTATTAAATTATTGAGGTTTCATTAATTAATCAATTTCCATTAAAGCAATTAGAATTTCCTATTGATAAGTCATAGTAATAAATTTTGTTGAATGCTGCCTCTAGAGATTAGTTTTGCTTAAAAGGGATCGAAAAACTACAGATTTATGTATACTGAATGACTGTGTGAGTTATGACAGTGCATTCTACAGTAGAATTATTTTACATTATGCCATTTTTCGGACTAATTTGGACAACATCATGGGTAAGCTGTTTGCTGGCATCCAGCCAGGGTCTATTAAGAGTACCCGACTATATCACCAATGCTTTACCGACTAAAGTTTTATCCGTTGTTAACAGCCCACTCGAACAACCAAGATCTCCTTTTTTTTCATCTCCCGTTTATTCAAACGTCTGGTCTAACAAGTCTTCAGTAACAGCACTTGCCAATTCAGGATTAGCTAATGATTTAGGCAGTTTACCATTTCCATTCGCCCAGACTGCTACTGTCGCGGCTCATCCATTCAGGGACACGGCTCAATCAGTTTCTTGTCCAGCAAAGTCAGATTTCCTGGATGATGGGGGTAAATCCCAACCTAGCCATGATTCCTCATCGGCTTCAGGAAATTATTCATCTACCAACCATCTCTCAAACGCTAGTCTACCCCAGAAAATCTGGAAAATGATCGAGAATTTGTTTTCTTGGGGTCAACCCGTTGCATCCAAAGAAAAAACCTTGGCTGAATCCGTAGTCGTAATCAGCTCTCACTCTCAAACACGACCTCGTGGCAGAAATAAGAGTCAGGCAAGAATGGGAAAACGGGGCTTTTTGCAATATACCCAAAGGAGTAATAAATTAGAACATGCGGCTGAACAGCAGCAATTCCAGGTTGTGGTGAAAGGGCGAACGATTGCCCAATTGCCTACTCAAAAGCAAGCTGAACAAATGGCGCAAAGTCTCACGCTGTTGTTTTGTTACTCATCAGATGTATCTGAGATAAATTCATCGGTACGAGCTATCCTGTCTGATGGAATACCTGTGGTGAAAGCAGGCGATCGCGTATTATTTAAAGTGGATGATACCTTAGCCAAAGACTTAGATCAGCATCGAGAACTTCTGGCAATTGAATGGGCAAATAACTTACGTCTAGCGTTAGGACAATCGCCATTAAGTTTGGCAGACGCCCAAAAGCAGATGTACAACTTAGTTGAAACATCAAGTACCATTGAAGGCATAGCATCTTGGTACGGACCCTATTTTCACGGTCGGTACACGGCTACTGGGGAAATTTACGATCAGCATGATTTGACGGCAGCTCATCCCACCTTACCATTTGATACCTATCTGAAGGTCAAAAATTTAGAAAATGGTCATAGTGTGATTGTTCGCATTAATGATCGCGGTCCTTATATTCCGGGTAGAACTCTGGATTTATCCCGACAAGCCGCTCGTTCTATTCGGAGTGAAATAGTAGGAGTTATTCCATTTGAAGCTACACTTATGGAACCACGAGGAAGGATAAGGGATGAGGGATGAGGGATGAAAGAGATAAGGAAACCCCCCTCTCTCCAATAAATCTGTGAAATCAGTGTTTTGATGAATGACCAATGACCAATGACCAATGACCAATGACCATTCTTAACTTGGCGTCAGTGACAGTTCAGGAAGTCTGGTGATTATTTGATTAATCGGAATAGCGATAATGAACTCTGATCCGACACCGGGTTGAGACTGACAAGTTAACTGACCCCCATGGTTTTCTACAATAATTTGATAGCTAATCGATAAACCCAATCCGGTTCCTTTACCCAGGGGTTTGGTGGTATAAAATGGCTCAAAAAGTTTTTGGCAGACGTCTTGACTCATCCCTAGACCATTATCGGCAATCCGAATTACAGCATGAGGTATTTTTTGACAATAACTTGCTCCAGGTTTTTTAATACTAATATTCTCAACCTCAGTGCTAAGTTTAATTTGATGAGGAGTCTTTCCACCTGAAGCTTCCAATACATCTACAGCATTAGTAAGTAAATTCATGAACACTTGATTAATCTGCCCTGCATAACAATCGACTAGGGGCAATGTGCCATAGTCTTTAATCACAGTAACTTCAGGATGTTCAACGCTAGGTTTGAGGCGATGTTGCAAAATCAACAGAGTACTTTCAAGTCCTTCATGAAGATCAGCGGACTTCATTTCAGTTTGGTCAGCCTTGAGAAATTTTTGTAGAGACAAAACCACCTGCCGAATCCGGTTAGCTCCGACTTTCATTGAATTCAGTAGTTTTGGCATATCTGCCATCAAGAAATCTAGATCAATGTCTGTGATTCGTTTCTGAATATCGGCGACAGGTTGGGGATAGTGCCTGCCGTAGAGTTCAACGATCTCCATTAAGTCGCGCAGATAACAGATGGCGTAATCGATATTGCCGTAAATAAAACTGACAGGATTATTGATTTCATGAGCAACCCCAGCAACCACTTGCCCCAAACTTGACATTTTTTCGGTGTGAATCAGCTTGGTTTGAGCTTGTTGCAGCTTCTGTAATAAATCAGTGACGTAGTGAGTTTCTTCTGCCAACGCCACTTCTGCTTGCTGGTGCAGAGCAATCTCTTGTTTCAGCCGCTCATTGATTTGCAACAGTTCAGTCGTTCGGTTAGCGACTCGTTTTTCTAACTCATCATTCGTTCGTTTTAGGGTTTCCTGAGCGAATTTACGTTCTGTAATATCTCGCGTTACCCGAGCAAAGCCTCGTAATTGTCCGTCTTCTCCCCGTAAGGCAGTAATCACAACATTAGCAAAGAATGTTGAGCCATCCTTACGCACTCGCCAACCTTCTTGTTCAACACGACCTTGCTGTGCAGCTATTTTTAAGCATTTGTCTGGTTGTCCCTGGGCGATATCCTCAGGGGTATAAAAACAACGGACATGTTGACCCAGGATTTCTGTAGCGCGATATTGTTTAATTCTTTCGGCACCCGGATTCCAGCTAACAATCTTACCCTCTGGATCGAGCATGATAATGGCATAGTCTTTGACGCCATCGACTAATAAACGAAACCGTTCTTCGCTTTCCCGGTGTGCGGCTTCAGCTTCCCGGCGTTGGGTGTTATCGCGAGCAACCGCATAAACTAAGTGCTGATTGGGGCATAAGGTGATGTTCCATGAGAGCCATTTATAGGAGCCATCTTTGCAGCGGTAGCGATTTTCAAAGGAGACTATTTTCTCACAGTCCCTGAGCTTTTGCAGTTGCGCCAAGGTCATCTGCCGATCCTCTGGATGCACCCATTCAATCCAGGGGCGGGCTTTAAATTCTTGGCTACTATATCCCAGGAGTTGCTCACACATGGGGTTGACTTGCTGCCAATAGCCATCAGGACTGGCAATGAAAAACAGATCGAGGGTTAGAGTGAAAAATTTGTCTTGATTGCTACAAAACTCATGATGCTTTTGTGTTGTATCTCCCTGAGACTTAGGGATAGGGGGTTCTGCCGTTTGGATGATCATCGATTACTTACCTGATTGATGAGACTCAATTGCGCGAGTGAGAGAAACTCAAAATGATACTACAGGTCTCTCAAATACCTAAACCGACTTGGCTGAGTCGCTATGTTATCTAGAAAAGCCAAATAACAGCTAGACCTCTGAAGTCTATCTATTTTTTGAAAAAGCTGTTGTGGTCAGGTAAGCAGATACACCCTAGAGTATGATAAAGCCTTTCGATCGTTATTGCTAGTTTATCCTCTAATATAGATTCTCTAAATATAAAAGACAAAAGACCAATCAAAACTTAGGCAATCAGCCAGGGAAGCCAGAGGGCTAAACTCAGCAAGCTGAGAAATAGAATCGGTAAAGTCAGAATCAGGCTAAGACGAATATAGTAAAACCAATGCAGGCGCAAACCTTTACGTGCTAAAACCTTGAACCAAATTAACGTGGATAAACTACCCAGAGGAGTAATTTTTGCTCCCAGGGTACATCCAATCACATTAGCGTACTCCATCAT
Source organism: uncultured Coleofasciculus sp. (assembly GCA_937127375.1). GTDB lineage: Bacteria > Cyanobacteriota > Cyanobacteriia > Cyanobacteriales > Coleofasciculaceae > Coleofasciculus. The sequence goes on from CAKZMA010001479.1 coordinate 4,250, forward strand.
TTCCCGAATCGCTGGATCACTGGTTGTGTCTGAAATTGCTATAGCATTCAGCAACACAGTGGGTAAATTGTGAAATAGGTTGGACAGCCCAGTAGCCATAAAACCTGTGCCTATTGCTGTCAGGGTGAACCCCCAACTGGAGAGGGCGTCTAGCTGATGGGTGATGACATGACTCATGCCAACTTGAGCTAAACCGAGGACGACACCATACATCAGGACGCTAAACCCGATCAATTGCCAGGGAATTTCCTGCCAAACTTTGCCCACAGAAATAATCGGTGTGGTATTTGGGAGAAACCCACGTCCCGCCAATCCTAGCAGAATCAACGCCGCGATCGCAGGCACGATCCCAGTCGGCAGAGCATGATCTTGGGCAATCCAGTATGCCAGAGGTAGACTGGCTAAAATAACCATACCCCATCGACAAACCAACGGATCACGAATGGCTTGGCGTCGTGGCGGGAGGTGAGTAAGTTTGTATGTGACTCGAATGTCCCGATGGAAGTAGAACCAGAAGCTGGCTAAACTGGTTGCGATCGCGACGAATGTCACCGGGGTCATCACCAGACTATAGCGAAACCCGGAAATTCCGCCATAGTTTACCGCAAGCAGGTTGACCGGATTGCTCACAGGGAACAATAAGCTAGCTGCTTCAGTGATAAAACTAACCGTAAAGACAACAGCGAACACGGTTTTAGCCCTGAGGCGTAGTAAACAAAGGATCTCCATCACCGGAGAAATCCAGATTAATGCCATACCCACATTGGTTAAAACAATTGTTCCCAATGCTCCCAAAAGTCCGCACAAAAGGAAAAGCAGACGCCCTTGACCTATCCCCAAAACCGTTAATTGTAGCGCTAACCCTCGCCAAAACCCGGCTTCATCCAGAATCCGGCACAAAATGAGTAGGGCAATCAATGTGAGTATAGTATTGCCAACGGTGGCACTAACTCTAAGTTCGTCCATTAAGGACACATCGCTAACCCGAGTAAAAATCCCCCCTGTCAATGCACCCAATCCGATGCCCAAACCTCGCAGTTGCCAGATAATTAGGATAAGCGTGAACAGAAAAATCAATAGTGCCACACAAACAAGCCTGTTTAATCACTGATCACCCTTTAGCACTAATATTCTATGGTTTGTCGCCCTAATCCTGCCTTAATGTATATCCGTGATGCTACTGAGGTAGATTTGCCCGCGATCGTGGAAATTTACAATTCTGCTGTTCCCAGTCGCATTGCCACCGCCGATCTAGAACCTATCTCAGTTGAAAGTCGTATCAGTTGGTATCAAGAACATAAACCAAACAGCCACCCTCTTTGGGTCATGGACTGCCATGAACGATCCAATTCTACAGGTCAAATTGCTGGTTGGCTCAGTTTTCAGGCTTTCTTAGTCCGCCCAGCCTACCATGCAACGGCTGAACTTAGCGTCTACGTGTCTCCCGATTTTCGGCGTCAAGGAATAGGACAACAACTGCTGCAACGCGCCATCGAACAGACTCCTAAGTTAGGACTCAATACCTTAGTGGCATTAATTTTTGCTCACAACCAACCCAGCCTACACCTCTTTCAAAAATATGGCTTCCAACGTTGGGGTTATTTACCTCAAATAGCGGATATGGGTCACATTGAGCGTGATTTGGTAATTATGGGACGTCGAGTTTGTTGATTTGTCATTCGTCATTCGTCATTTGAATTACCTTCTCAACTAAATCAGGATGACGAATTCTGACCCAATCCGGAAACCCTAGATAGGGATCATCCGTTAGCTGACGTTGTAAAAGCTCAATGATATCATCGACTTCATTGACCAAATCAAAAACAAAAATATTAAATTTCATCGTCTGATTGACATTGAAGTCTAGCGCCAGGAAATGTTCAATATCAATATCTTTACCTAATCCCAAAACAAAAAACTTGATATCTTTATGATTTTCAATTTTGCTACAGGCTGAAGCAATACATTGAATAAATTGCTCTTCGTCATCAAATTGACCATCAGTATAAATAATAAAAAAGGCTCCTTTACCATTAGGTTTGCCTTCAGTTAACCAAGTATTAACACAATGGTTTAAAGTCGGAGCAACAAAGGTTTTGGTTTTGGGTTTATTTTTGACGAACAGCTTCCAAACTTGAGAGGCATCGTTAATCACAATAGGCTTGGGCTTGACCCTTTCCCTGCTGAAGAAGTAAACAGAGACCCGATTGTCAGTCGGATAGCCCTGCTTCATAGCAATTTTTTCATCCGCTTTAGTCCCGGATTCAGAACCAACTGACAAAATGGCGGCAATATGTCCTTCAACAACTTCCGCTAGATATTCATACCGAGTTTGATTTCCGGTATCTTCATCCTTTCTCACCATAGAACCACTTTGATCAATCAGGATAAAGATATCGCGGTTGCTCAATAGAGAATCGGACACATCTTTAACCGTTAATCTCACTTCACTCGTCACGCGAATTTCTGTATCTTCGCGTTTCACTATCTTGTGATTATTATCATCTACAACTTCAGATAACTTTTGGTGAGTTACACTCAAGGTTTGCCGGGTTACAAGTTCAGGTTGATATTTAGCGAACAGCGCAATTAACTCTCCTCGTTTAGAACGCCGTTCATCAGGAAACTCATTTCTCAACCTAAAAGCTGAACAGATATTCTCAACGTGTTTTCTTACCGTTGATGTTTCAATATGTAACGATTGAGCGATATCCTGATCCGAAACGCCAGCCAAGAGCAATTTCAGCACTTGCCTGCGTCGTGGTGTCAATCCCTCAAAGGCTTCAGTAAACTGCCAACGGTTCATTCTCGCTCATGCAACTTAGATGGGTTT
>CAKZMA010001480.1 GCA_937127375.1 uncultured Coleofasciculus sp.
ATCGCAGCAGTAGACGGTGACATGAGTTCGATAATCACATCAGGATAGCGACCTTTTTCTTCCCAAACAACCCAGCCTTGGCGTTCGCGCTCACCATCTACATTCAGAACCACAAAGAAATCAGATCCTCTAAAATCGCGATCGCGAATCTGCTGACCGTGGTGATATCAAACCTAATAGGTACTGTTTGTTCAGTAGTCAACTTAAAAAGAAGTAACCACAAAGGATAACGCCGTCCTCTTGCGGCACGAAAATCTGGCACTTGGCTTAAGGCTTCCAGGAGATTGCCCTTCATGATAGCAAATGACTCAATTAAACTAGGGTTTCAATATTTAGTTTACGCGCTTATCATGGTCGCCCTAATTTTCTCTCATCACTGCGGAATTAGCCCTGCTTTGAAAGGAAGGGATCTGTGGAGAGGGGAGCAAGAATGTAGGGGCGGGTTTAGGGACTCACTTGGATGGCTTAACGATAACTGAACAACAAAACCCGCCCTTTATTCAAGGGTTATTGGCTTCGTTGACACGTTGAAGGCTAAGGTTCCTTTACTACGAACACTGTCCTCAAAACTTGAGCGGGGCGGGTTTAGTTGCATTTTGGTGCAAAAGAAACGATAATAGTCAAACCCGCCCCTACAGACGGATCAAGATGCGCCGCCGATGTGAATATTTCGCACCCGCACGGGGACACAAGCATGAGTCATTTGGGCAATTTGCATGGGTTCACCTTTGCCACATAAATTCGTCCCGCATTGTTGCCATTCAGATTTAGGTCCGATCGCGTCTACACTATTCCAAAAGTCAGTGGTCATGGAATGATAGGTGACATCCTTTAACATTCCCACTACTTTCCCCTTTTCTACCTTCCAAAAAGCATCACCACCAAACTGAAAATTGCGCCGTTGCTGATCAATAGAAAAACTGCCAATGCCATCAATTAAAATACCATCCTCGGTATCAGCAATCATTTCGGCTAATGTCGCCGTATGACTTCCCCCCTCGACTCCCGGTTCTAAGCCTAAATTGGGAATGCGTACCATCGGTACACTTGACCAACTATCGGCAAAGGCGCTACCATTACTACTGCCTCGCCCCAATCGATAGGCGGTTTCGCGATCGGTAAGATAATCAACTAAAATTCCATCCTTGACAACGTACCACTCTTGTGATGGTACGCCCTCATCATCATAACCCATGGTACTGCGTCCACCCGGTTGAGTGCGATCGGCTTTAAAATTAACCCAAGGTGCAGCATACTGGAGTTTCCCTAATTTATCAGTTGTGGCGAAACTGGTGCCAGCAAAGTTGGCTTCATAGCCGTATACTCGATCTAATTCTGTGGGATGTCCTACCGATTCATGAATCGTCAACCACAGGTTTGTCGGTTTCAGAATTAGCGTGGTACGAATACCAGAGGGACTTTTCGGCGCATGGACTTTTTCAATCGCCTCTTCCGCTACTCGTTCCACTTGAGAAAGTAAATCGGCTCGGATAACATGCTCATAGCCCTTATTCATCGGCGGGCGTTCATAGCTGCGATTTTGAGCATCTCCATTCGCGATCGCACTACAGCCAAATCCAGGATAAGTCCGATACAGCGTTTGGTGAATCAGCGAACCTTCCGTTGAAGCAAAGGTCTTATCTTCCTTGGTAAATTGTAAATAAGAATACGCCTTTTTAATCCCCCGTTCGCCATAACCCAGCAGTTGGTCATTAATATGTAACAGTAGATCAGCTTTTTCAGTAATCGGGATACTAAAGGGGTCAATGTCCATCGGAGTGATATAGGTATCCTGATAGGCGGCGACAGGAACCAGTTGTACCCTTGTCCGCTGAGACAGGCGACTCCCCTTGGCAATTTCCACGGCTAAGGTAACCAGGCGTTCCACCTCTGCTGGCGTTTTATAGGGACTCGCTGCAAATCCCCACGCCCCATCCAGCAACACCCGCACACCAAAGCCAGCACTAACATTATCAGACAATTGACTCAGGGAGCGATCGCGGGCATAAAGATTTTGATGGCGGTAGGTGCAAAATCGGACATCGCCGTATTCACAGCCGGCTTGACGAATCAAATCAATCGCCAGTTGAGCCAAATCTGTTGCGGTGGTGGTTGGGGTGAGGGATTGTACCATAGTCTATTGCTGATAATTAAAATCCATTGATACCGAGTTGCGTTCTATCATGTCATTCTGAGCGAAGCGAAGAATCTGGACAGATGCTTCGCTACACTCCGTTACGCTCAGCATGACAAATTCTACCTTAGACTGCAACTTGGTATGACTTAGGTTAAATGTATTGTATCGGACTGAAAACCGCTATATTCATCTCTGGCAATCGACAAATTAATCTTCATATCAGACTCAATTTTCTTACCCCCTTCACCCACCGATTTCGTTGTCGCGATCGCACCCGAAATCGGGGTAGCATAACGGGGTAAAGCGCAAGCCACGAGGGGAATATGGCGATCCGTAACAATAACGCCTTGATTAGGATCATAGCCTTGCCAGCCTGCACCAGGGAAGTAAATCTCTACCCAAGCATGAAGGTATCGTTGCGATCGTTCTAGATTACCTTCCTGATACCCACTGACAAACCGTGCGCCTAATCCCATCACCCGACAAACATCCATGAATAGCACCGCTAAATCGCGACAAGAGCCTTTCTTTAAGTCCCAGGTTTTACGGGGAGACCGAGGTGCGCCTTTTTCCCGATATTGGGGTTTACAATGGCTGTAGAGATATTGGTTGAGTTTTTTGACAAAGTTAACGGTATCGCCATTAACTTGCTGGTAAATATCCTGGGCTAATTGCTTGATCGAATTCCCGGAGGTAGGGTCATAAAATTGCTGATAAGGCTGTAACTGAGAGAACCAGTAGTCGGGATAATTAATCGGTAACTGAGTCGCCCAGGATTCGAGTTGAATGGTATCGGGATTAGTTCGACAGGTTTCCACAACGGATGTCGCGCTGATTGTTAATTGTTCGGTGCTGGTATTAAATAAAAGTTTCGCGATCGCGTTTCCATCCAATTCGATTATCTCAGCGATGTTCTCAGGTTTGGGTTCAATCTCCAATGTAAACGAATACAGTGTCTGAGTCCCATCACACCGGGGACGTAGCCTGATGATATGGGGTTTTAAAATAACGGGCTGATTATAGGTATAGGTTGTCGTGTGGCAAATTTTATAACGCACGATAATTCAATCTCCCCTGCTCCTCTAGACGTGCCATGGCACGTCTCTACATGTCTCCCTCGCTCACTATACAGGTTCTACCGCACAAAATGTTTTCGAGATTTGATTGCCGACTTGATTTATTTCAATTTGCATTTGATTCAAAAATTCATGCAAGCCATTCTCAAACACATCTTCTATTGTCTGATATCCGAGTTGAGAACACAAACGCCCTAAACCACGTTCGGCTGGGTTGCACCAGGTTCCACGGGGGGTGCTAGTAATTTGATGCAATGATTGTTCAGCTTGCGCTAGACAGAAGTGAATGGAACGGGGAAATTGACGGTTTAAAATTAGAAATTCAGCAACACCATTCGGCGTAATCCGATGCTGAGATTTGCGATACATTTCATAGGCACTAGCCGATTTGAGTAGCGCCATCCATTGAATTTGATCCAATGGCGTTCCTACCCACTGTACCGACGGCAGTAACACAAAATACTTCACATCGAGAATTCGGGTTGTTTTATCTGCCCGTTCTAATAATCGACCCAGTTGCCCAAAATTCCATCCCTCATTATGGGTCATCGTGGCATCCATAACTCCAGCAAAGCGATGGCTAGCCAGTTTTACTTGGGTGAAAAAATCAGGCAATGTCCCCAATGCTCCTCCTTGAGACGCCTCTTTAACCATGAGGAAAAATTGATTCACCTCTTCCCACATTTCTGAAGATATAACTTCCCGAACCGAACGGGCATTCTCGCGAGCGAGTTGGAGTACAGATAGAATTGAATTGGGATAGTTCGAGTCAAATGTGAGGAAGTGGATAACATTGTCCGAGGTAGCCTCGCCGTAGCGTTCCCGGAATAAATCTAAATCCCCCGTTGTAATCACCAAGGGTTCCCACTGCTGAGTCACTCCAGGTGGCATATCCAGCATGGAATTTAAATTAACATCCACAAATCGGGCAATATTTTCTGCCCGTTCGATATAGCGATTGAGCCAATAGATAGAATCAGCAACCCGACTTAGCATAAGTATTTATTCGTCATTTGTCATTTGTTTATTTATTCGTCCTTTGTCATTAGTCATTAGTCCTTTGTTGAGGAAGTTATGAACAAAGGACTAGCCCTGGAACAGGGTAATTCATGCATCATTCATGAAAGTGATTCAGTACCCACGTATCCTTACTTCCGCCCCCTTGGGATGAATTCACCACCAGAGAACCCTTTCTCAACGCCACACGGGTTAATCCACCGGGATGAACATAAATGTCATCTCCCCGATGCAAAATATAAGGGCGCAAATCGACATGTCGTCCTTCTACCTGATGATCAATCAACGTTGGCACTCGCGACAAACAAAGGATCGGTTGGGCAATATAATTGCGAGGATTGGCTTTAATCCGTTCCGCGAACTCTGCCCGTTCCACCTCAGTGGAACTCGAACCCACTAACATACCATATCCCCCCGACTCATTGGCAGACTTAACCACGACGTTTTCTAAATTATTCAAGACATAGTTTCGGTCTTGTTCTTGCCAACATAAATAGGTAGGAACATTGGATAAGATTGGTTCTTCTCCCAGGTAATAGCGAATCATTTCGGGGACATAAGCATAGACAACCTTATCATCGGCTACACCTGTTCCGGGTGCATTAGCTAAGGCGACTCGCCCTTGGCGATAAACGTCCATCAATCCGGGTACGCCTAGGAGGGAATCCGGGCGGAAGACGTGAGGATCTAAAAAGTCATCATCGACACGACGATACACCACATCTACTCGCCGCAATCCTTGCGTCGTTCGCATTTGCAAATAGCCATCCACGACGACTAAATCCCGACCTTCAACCAGTTCCACACCCATTTGCTGGGCTAAAAAGGAATGTTCAAAGTAGGCGGAGTTGTAAATACCGGGAGTAAGGACAACAACAGTGGGATCAGGGAGTTGAGCTGGTGCTAAATTGAGCAGCGTTTCTAGCAAATGGCTAGGATAATCGTCCACGGGTTGAATTGCCAGGGTTTGGAAGATTGCCGGGAATGTACTTTTCATCACCCGCCGATTTTCCAAGACGTAGGAGATGCCCGAAGGTACACGCAGGTTATCTTCTAGAACATACCACTGACCCTCGCGATCGCGCACCAAATCTGTTCCGGTAATGTGACACCAGACATCGCTGGGCGGCTTTAAGCCGATGCAAGGCTTGAGAAATCCCGTTGCCGAAAACACAACTTCGTGGGGGATTTTGCCATCGTTGAGAATACGCTGTTCCCCATACATATCGTTGAGGAAGAGGTTCAGCGCTCGAATCCGTTGTTTGAGTCCACCCTCTAAAGTTTGCCATTCCTGAGCCGAGATAATCCGGGGAATGATATCAAAGGGAAATACTCGTTCAATACCCTGATTATCACTGTAGACGCTAAAGGTTACACCCAACTTGAGCAGAGCAACTTGAGCCGTTTCCCGGTGTCGCTGGAGTTCATCAGGGCGTAATCCCTGCATCCATTGAATCAGGGCAGCGGCTGACTCTCGTGGCTGCCCTTTGGCTGAAAACAGCTCATCATAGAAGTCTTCTGGATTGTAGAGATCCCATTGTACTGCCACGTTTACTACACCCCTCCTCCTTGATGTAAACCCTACGTATTCCAAGATTGGTCTAAATTGGATCTAGAACTGTAGTGAATATTACCGTTTGCGGGGAGTGCAGGTAAAGATGTTCTCGGAAATCACCCCTTCAGGGATATATAGCAATCGCCATAGCGGTTAGGACGCATCTTATAGTAGAGACGTTGCATGCAACGTCTCTACATGGCAACTCCTCTTCCTTGTGCCTTCTGCCTTAACTGTTAATGGTAGGTAACGGGGGTGGCGACTCTAACTGTAGTGGCGCAAAATACCGACTCTTAACCACACTATTCGGCTTCCAGGGTGGATGCCAATAGACCTCTTGAATCACCGCTTTATTCTCATCGGGTGACCATTGAAAACTGACAACGCTAATGTTATTACAGCCAACAATTTCGTCACCCTCTTGTAACCAGCGATTTCGCCATAACCACGATAGGGAACCGACTAAAAGCTTTCGCCATAAGGGTGGCTTTTTGCCGGATTCGGGTTGGGGATGTCGTTTCAGCCAAGGAACGGGTTCAGCTTTTTGGCGTTTACTCCATGCGGTTCGATACCGCCAGTCGGGTTGCGATCGCGCCTCCTTGAGGGCAACTTGCCACGCGATGTCCCAAGTGCCTTGAGGAACCTGGATTTGCTGCCAAAAGGGTCCTTGACTGGGGACTGGCACATCTTGGATTCTCACCTTACCGGGAGTTGCGATAATTTCCACCAGTGGCGGCGGTGTCTGCCATCCGACCCAATATTCAGATTGTTCTAATGCCAGTGATTTAACTTTGGTATGAACTAAATACGTCTTCAACTCAGCATTTTTGATTGAACTGGAGGTTAACTGAACTAGCACCGATGCCGCATCTTGATTGTCCCTCTCTCCAGCTTCCCAGACATAGCCGACTTCTTGTCTCTGGAGTTTCCCACGGGGATTTGACCAATAGTTGAGGCGAACCACGTAGCCATAGTGAATATCTCCTGAGAGTAACACAATGCGATCGCGTCGCTGAAATAGGGCGGTTAATAGCTTACTAAAGGCGACATCGTGAAAGTTCCACGAATCCCCCACATCAGTCCCAAATACCTTACCCTGATGCCAATGCCACCGTTGGGCGATATCCACTAATGATGCATGGATCAGGTTTGTTGGTAAAACAATTAACGTGGCTTCAATCTTCGACTTACCCGCCGCTTTAAGCTGATTGGTTGCTTCTAGGGGATCTTCAATCTGCTGGTCAAAGGCTGTGGGGGATAATAGCATCGGCGGTGCGATCGCCTTTTTCTCTCCCATGGGAAAACCGCGCCACGTCCGCGTATCTAATACGATAACTTCGTGCTTAAAACTCCTAACACTGTAGTGCCAGGTTAAAGTTGGAGTGCCATCAGCATAGTCTCGATTCAGAACTAATACCGTTCCATCCTGTTTTAACTTGGGTAGTCCTGTTTCTGCGTCAATCTCAGGAACTCCCAAATATTTTCCCATCGTTTCCCAGGCGGATTCATCTGTCCCAGCAGATTCTGACCATTGTTGCAACACTTGCAAGAATTTTTCTCCGGGTTGCCCTGCGGTAAACTGTTCTGGTGTATTTCCCCACCCCTGACACAGGGCATAAGCTAATAGTCCATTTTGGACGATTTGTCTGCCCAGGGGTTTCCCCAAAACCCGGTTACACCACTCCCGATTCAAATACCAATCATCGCTAATATCATGGTCATCAAAAACCATATAGGTTGGCACATTCGCCAGCGATCGCCTGACTTGCCACAAATACCTGGCAAAGTCCTGAATGGCATCAACTTCCTCATCCCATGATTTCGACTTTTTCCCCCTTGTCTTGCCTTTAGTAAGATGATTCACCCACAGGATTGGTGACCAAGATAACAGATACATTCCCAAATATTCACCCAGACTAAACAGATGGCTTTTAGCGCGTTCGGGTTGATTTTCCAGCATCGCGGTTAAGCCAGCATAATTTCGGGCAATTTCTGTCCGCTGTCCCGGTTTCCATTCACTCACTTTTTTCCAGGAATACCCCTTGACAAAATCACCTTTATAGGGCAATTCTTCCTCCCAACCGAGTAACGTATTCCCGATATCGCTGAGGGCGGCTAACAGGGGATCAGCGACATCATCGGCGTAAATTTGGTCTCCTGTTAAAAAGAGTTGATGCGGTCGATGATTGGGTTGATCGGCTGACTGTTCGATTAAACCATCCAGCAGAGGTAGGGCATCTTGTCCCTTTCCGTGGGCTTTGCGACAGGAACCATGAACGATCCGCAGATGATTTAAGTCATCCGGCGGCATGGCAAATGTGGGCAGATTGTGGTCTAAATAGCTAACGGTGATCAGGGGAAAAACGTCTCTGGCGTTGAGGGCATCGTTAAGGGTTTGAGTGCGATCGCTAAATTCTAAATCGTAGGCATAAATTTGTCCCGGTTCAAGTAAGTATCCATCAACGGGTTTAGCCGTTACCGCGACAATATGCAGGTGTTGACCAACTGGCACAGTGGCGCGTGATCCAGCCAACTGTTCCCGATCAAGGCTTTTCCCCTGACCTGCGATCGTGGTATAAACTTTAAGCGTGACCACACTCGGCGCTTTCAGTGCCAGCCAAACGGTGACGCCATCAGGATCAGTACGTCGCAAGATCGGACCTGCCAAAATTAGCGGCAGGTGGGCGAGTTGTTGCTCAAAGTCACTGTAGGCGTCGATCAAGGGCAAAGTGAAAGGGGTGAAGAATGAGTTGTCATGCAGACTTCATACTACCAAAAAATGCGGAGATGTTCTTGACAACCTCCCTGGAAATACTATAGTGAAATGCCCTCATTAAATAGCAATTCGATCAGGATTAATCAACTGCTGACGGCTCTACCCGATCAGGAGTACCAACGCCTTGTTCCTCACCTCGAAGAAGTCTCTCTGACATTAGGACAAATTCTTTATCAACCTGGAGAACCGATACTCCATGTCTATTTTCCCAATCGGGCAATGGTTTCTTTAGTCACCCTCTTGACAAATGGTTCAACAACTGAAGTTGGCATGGTAGGGAAGGAAGGGATGGTTGGTATTCCTGTATTTCTGGCGGATGGGATGGCAATCAACCAAGCAATTGTGCAACTCGAAGGCACAGGGATGAAAATGGATGCCTCAATTCTGAAACGCGAGTTTGATCGACGGGCTAGATTGCAACAATTACTCCTCTGCTACACCCAAACCCTCTTGAATCAGGTGAGTCAAACGGCGGCTTGCAATCGCCAGCATCAGCTAGAACAAAGGCTGGCTCGTTGGTTACTCTCGGCTCAGGATAGTATTTCTGGCTCTGAGTTGCGACTCACGCAAGAATTTCTGGGCAATATGCTGGGAACCCGTCGTGCGACAGTAACAATCGCGGCGGGTAAGCTTCAGGAAACAGGTGCAATTCGCTCTTACCGAGGAAAAATTACCATTCTCAATCGGAAACTGTTGGAAACTATAGCGTGTGAATGTTACAACGTCGTCAAACAGGAGTGCGATCGCTTACTTTATCCGGCAAATGGCGATCGGTGATT
>CAKZMA010001481.1 GCA_937127375.1 uncultured Coleofasciculus sp.
AACTGATCACCTCTAATAAGGATTTGAGAAAGCCAAAACACACACTGGTGGGTATCCCAGTCTTTGTTCGCAGTCCCCCATCTCGTCCTTTGGCAAAGGCGTAATAGGAACGGAACGCCAGAGAATGACCGTCAACCAGAATAAATAGTGGTTTTTCTGCTGTTGTTGAATCGGTAGAGGGAGAGGAGTTAGGCACAGGCATTGATTGAGACATAGCCTTATTTTAGCGAGTTACGTCTGCCTGTCAGGATGTGGTGTTGTTGAGAAACCATCAAACAAAAAGCAGTTGGCATTTCCATCCAACTACTTTCACGAGCTCAATTATTGAGTTTTTGACTCAAACAGCTAGCAATTACCGCTTAACAGCTTTGCGGCGACGGCTGATGAAGCCTAGCGCACCTACACCCAACAACGCTCCCACGGTACCCGGTTCAGGTACTGACTCATGTGTAACCTTAACCACCCAGTCTTGGTAGTCATAGTAGTAGTTGGTAGAATCCTTCTTGAACATTCCATCTTCCATACCAAGGAAGTAAGCACCTTCTTCTGCTACAGTCAAGAATTTGTCAGGGTTATTGGCAACATAATCTGGAGTCAGAGGATTGGGATATGACTGATCTGTTGCTGTATTGAACGTGTAACTATCTTTCTGAGCAACCCCAAAGCCAGAGAAGTTACTGGCTCCACCACCAAAGCCACGGTCTAATAATCCTAGCTGATATGTCACACCTTCTTCAAAGGTATATTGAACAGTACATTCCTCACCGATACTGATACCACAGGTTCCTAACCAATCATTGTCGTTACCGGAGCCAGGGTTGTATGGACCTAAGTCTTCTGTAAACAGCGAAGTGAATACTTCCCCAGACATAAAACCGAAGTCTGAGTAAGTCGCACCTCTAGAACCTAGCCCTTGTGGAACCACAACGCTAAATTCGTAAGTTTTACCATTCCCCTCAAATGTTCCTGTAGCGTGGGGAATAGGCATTGGACCGATACCCTTCATAAACGGGCTATTATCAATGACATCAACACCTAGAGTAATAGCGGCTGCAGGAGCAGCAAAACTTGCTAGTGTGGTAGCTGTGGCGGCAACAATACTTAATGTAGAAATAATTGGTAGTTTCATAATGGTAAGTCCTTCCCTTTAGCGGGTTATATTTGACCAGAGAAAAATCAGGATTAAGTTAATTAGTTTTCACTTCTGAAAGCCGATTTGCTTTTTCTCTCATAACTCTATATTAGAACACAACAAACTTTTGTCTAGAGATATTCCCCTTAAATGGGCATTTTTTATCAACTCTTTATCAATTTACTCATTTATATAAAGTTTTTGTGAAGCCAGACATCAATAAGTATAAATTCACAACGAGTCATAACTGTCTATCGCTGTTGCCTGTCAAATTAGATACATTCCCAGAAAAAAGGATGATGGACGACATGTTCACCTTGAGCAGTTTGCTTTGGTAACAAGCTGATACAACTTCCTCAATCCAAGAGCAGAAACTTTTCCGAAGGGTTCTCCATCTTGGACTTCCACAGGATTCGTCATTTGGAGGTATAGGCAATTTGTCAAATAATTGTTACAATTTTTAATATAGCTTGGGAACGGTTGACCCGTTCACAGAACATAGCCTTCGCCAAATGCAGGCTTGTGTCATCTGAATGTCCATTTTTTCTAACATTCAAGGAGATAACCATGTCCCAACCCATGCAACTTTCCCTCGAACAACAATTTAATATCCGCTCGTTTGAAACCCAGGTGCAGCAAATGAGCCGTGAGCAAGCTCAAGACTTTCTGGTTAAGCTCTACGAGCAAATGATCATGCGTGAAAATATGTACAAGGAGTTTCTCAAACATGAATGGGGTCTAGAACCCAGTTAAAAGTACGAGCAGTGGTCCCTATGTAGTGGGCGACCTCCGTCTCTTGCTCGGTTCCTACGGCGGAAAGGAGCTGGGGATGCTGGGGCGTCAACTCTTATACAGCTGCAGTGAAAACACAATAAGTCATACAAAGTCATACACTAGAGAGCCAGTCCTGTTAAGGAATTTGACGAATTAACAGTTAGGCGGGTTAAGGACTATCGAAGAGTGTCCTGCTTCCTGGGATTTCTACAGGTGTACTACCAACCTCGGATTATTGGATGGGTTGCTAGAATACTTCACTCTCTGAAACCCAAAACGCCACACGAGTCAGAGGGGAGTGCAGCGAAGAGGCTAAAACGACTAGCTCAACCAAGATTCAGTAAAATTAAGCAAGAATGCTCTTGTTCTGATCTAAGAGTCATCAGAAGATCCTCTGTTTCCGTGACGGGAGTCTCCAGTAGGATTGGATGGCAAACTGATGTAGAGTTTGGATAGTTCAGACAAAGGGGCGTCCAATAATAACGTCGTCGATTTTCCTGGTGTTTTCGCAGAAAAAAAGCACACATTTACTATGCGAGGAACTATACCACTCCCCTGTTGATCCTGCGTCCCCAACTGGTTTCGACTT
>CAKZMA010001482.1 GCA_937127375.1 uncultured Coleofasciculus sp.
AGATCTCGAATTTTTCCAGCCTTATTTTGTTGTGTTGATGTTGTTGTCATAACTTGGAGGAAGTATGCACGACGGTCATCCTACTCGGATATGTATAAAGGATGGAAAGCTGTTAATACTTAATGCACTTGATGGTGACTCTTCATTGCCGTTGGCAACTAAAGAACAATACGAAGCGGCAGCTAATAATGATGACGATATCTTTAATAACTTGAGTCCGGGAGAGAGTGTCCATCTAGATGATGGGTATTTTGTCTTAGGAGACACACTTGATTTGTATCAAGATTGGTCGATCGCTTAGATTTTGGAATTGGAAGAAGTAATTCACGCCCCCTCCCTATCGCGGGAGGAAGGGTGTAGGCATGAGGTTTATGTTCAACTCACAGCAACAGCAATTTACGCATGGACGATTGGGGGAACTACAGCTTAAAAATGGGGAAAAACAACTAAGAACTCCTCTCTTATTTCCGGTTAGCAGCTTCATTACTGGATCTACTCCGAGAGGTGGTGGTTCATGGAAATACGTACTCCAAGCCAATCAAAAAAATGGATTGCTGAGGCGTAATCTCCCTACAATGGTAGAGGCTTTACATTTCTTGAATCACAATTTTGGTAAACTCGATAAATGGCGAGAGCTGGGAATCCGTCAGCGTTATAATCAGGAGATTGAAGGATTAGATTACACTGCTCCAATTTTCATAGATTCTGGTGGGTTCAGACTCCTCTGGAAGGATTCTTTAAACTTAGAATTCTTTGGGTTATCGATTGAAGGAAATCAAGGATACCGTGAAATATTGCGCCTCCAAAGAGATTTTGGAGCAGATATTATTTCTTCATTAGACTATCCACTTCCCCCTAAGCTTGCTGAATATGAGGCGGAAGACCGGATGCTAAAAAGTATCAAGAACGCAGTGAACTTGGCGTTGGATCTCTAACCTGTAATTGTTCTGTCTGCCGAGAGATCAACCTCCAGGAGCTACAGGAATCGCTAGCATCTAATATCTGTGGTCGTCCCCAGCCAAGTGGACATTACAAAAGTAAATATTATGCAGATATTATTCTGCATAATCTAGAACAAGATTTTCAGATTATAAAGCGTACCCATGAGGCGATCGCGGCGAACTCCTTGCAAGATTATCTTTTCAAGCACATAGAGGAATACCCAAAGCTCCGTCCGTGTTTGGATGCGATCGCACAAGAGGATGAAGGATTGCAGATTAGGTTGTCTTGCCACAAGGTTTGTTTGCCTTCGTTGCCGTCAAAGTACCAAGGGCAGAATATTCGCATTCTAGTCATTACCTCTTGTACTGGGGAAAAGCGCTCTCACCCAGAGAATCAATTAACGTTGGCAGATTTTCAGAGTAAAACTCGACTTCGGATGCGGGAAGTTGAATTGGCTGATTTCGCTTGTCCTGCATCAGAAATGTATACAGGGCAACAGCACCTCCGGACAATGGAGGGAGTCACATTGTTGCGTCAGTCTTTTTTTAAGGTAGACGTGATGATTCTTTCAGCAGGGTATGGGTTGATTCCTGAAGATAAGGAGATTGTTCCCTATGAAGTATCCTTTTCTGGGATGAGTAAATCCCAGATTGATACCTGGGGAATCACTTTGGGAGTCCATTCAGCACTTGAAAGGGTGATCACGAACTACGATTTAGTGTTTTTCCTGCTGGGAGAACACTACTTGCGATCGCTTCGTCTCCCTGTTGTGTCTCATCCCCAGCAAACCTTAATATTTCTGACCTCAAAAGCTGGTGCCAGATATGTTCAGGGATTGGAAGCTAAAACTTTTATTCTTCCCTTATCGACGGCAGATGCAAAGCGGCATCGCTATGGATTAGTAGGGCTTAAAGGCTTTCTCTTCAAGTGGCTTGCTGAATCTGTAATTAAAAATCCGCAATTCTTGAAGAAAATTTATGATAATCCAAGTGATCTCCAAAAAATAGTCACATGGATTTAAGCCACTGTGATGCCCATAAAAATGGAACGTTGGCGGCAAGAGCAGCCTGCTCATCTTCTGTGCGATCACCGATGTACAAAATTTCAGCATAATGCCCTACATCTTCTATTGCAGCCAATAGCATTCCATGTCCGGGCTTTCTGAAACTAATTGGTTGTTGCGTTTTTGGATTTGTATACCTCCTTTCGCCACAATATACCCCGTTGCGATCAACTTTCCAATATTGATCTCCCTGGAAACCTGGGCAAAAATAGATTGCTTCTAGCTGTGGGAGAAGTGAAAGCGTATATTTTTGTTCGGCGATCGCTATTTCCATGCTTTTGTACTTGGGAACTCCACCTTGATTGGTAATCCCGATCAATTTCCAATGAGAATAGTGACTTGCAAGGTTTTCTTGAACTCCGTCAATAATTTTTTGGTCGGTTGGGTCATTTATAAATGTTTTCCCACTTTTGGTTTGCCGAAGGGTTCCATCTAGGTCAGAAAGTAATAACGAAGTCATGGTCTTCTTGTGTGTAAAATATGTCCATAATATACTTTAATTATTCAGTTGTCAATCCACGTTTAACGTGGTATAAATAGATTAGCGTGATAGGAAACAGACACCTCGGAACCAGAGGCACAGACCCCAAAATTTTTGGACTTGCTAGCTAGGAGTGCAAAGATAGGAAAGATACGACAGGAGAGGGAACCGGGAACAAAAAGATCGCGCCGCTGCTGGGATAAAGCTAGCTATAGATTGCTTTATTTTCGTTTCTCATTGTAAGTCGCGAAGGGCTATACGAATTTTTTTAAAATTGAAACCTGCCAGTGAGGAGGAAACCTCCAAAGTAGGTGCAAATGGGAACCCTGGAGCAGGAAAACACTCAAATACTCAACACAAATGGAGCATCATAATATGAGCGCAATTTTATCAGACGAATTGCGTAGTCGTGCAGAGGCTGCGATCGAACGTATTCAATCAAAGAAAGAAGCCCAGAATGAAGCTATGCAAGCTCAAAAAGAAGCTAAGAAAGAGCTGGCTATTAAGGAGTTCAGGCAGAAATTTGAGCAAGCCTGCCCGTCTTTGGTGGCTTCTTTGCCATTTACTTATAAAGCTACAGCTACTACCTCCGGTAGCTGGCAGATTGAAACTGCTGGGCAATACTGCAATTGTTTCAGCTACGTTAAAGTGAAAGCAAGGCTAGAGCTTAAAGTGGCAGACACATTTCTAGAGGTTTATTGCCATAGCGCTTCCAGCGATAATTGGAGTATTGTTTATCCGGATTTAAATGTTTCTCAAGCATCTTGGGTGCAAAAGGAAATTCCTGGACGCATTGACGAGGCTTCCCTTGAGGAAACCATTTTGATTGCACTCTACGAGTATGATGAACTTCTTCCCAAGTATCATCAAGCTCTCCAAACTCTCAAGGATGATGCCAATCGGCGTATTGAACAACAGCGATTAAAGCTTGAGCAGGAACAAAGGAGATCAGAGGAAAATAAGATAATCCAGGAGCTATTGTCTCAAGAATTTTCCTCTTATTCTTATTCTTCTGAAGGTGAATGGGGAGATAGTCAGATCATCATTTACAAGGTTCGATATTGCTGTGGTGTAGCTGGTGTAGCCAAAGACGAAGACGAAATAGATTTTGATTATGAAGAAATCTATAGTCTAAGCTATCCCAAAGAGGAAAACGGGAAATTCTATGTAGTGCCTGTTGAAGGCGATCGCCTGATTTTAGACAAAGGTGAACACAAGCCAGTAGTGAGTGAATTAACTCTAGATTCTTATCCTAGCGCCAAGAAAAAACTAGGACGAATTGGGTTTATTAAGGGAGGAATTGCTATTACTGTTGAGGGGGCAATACGATACTCTATCGAAGATGCTTTTGGCGGATGCGACTATTATTGGCGTTTTGACAATAAGGGCAGTGAAGAAATAGTTCTAAATGATTGGCAAATGTGCCCTTGGTTGAGGGAGGCACTAGGACTGCAACCCCTCGCTAAAAGGGTTGTGAACATCGTTGATTATTCTTGATTATTGGTTAGTGTCGAGGTCTTCTTTTGACTTTGACACTGACACGTTGAGGCGAACTATAAGTCTGTTTTGAGCTAGCGATTTTATGCAAGGATATCAACTTAGCCTCAACATTCCTCAAAATCTATTTCCTGTGGGGACTCGTGTTCTTATTTTGGCTCCTCACCAATACGCTGGACGAACAGGAAGGGTATCATCTCGGTGTGTACATGGCGATCGCTACTGGAATGCCGTAAGCGATTTACCTAATGAGTACACTTCTCTATGTCACTGCTCGGTGAATATTCCGGGGAAAACAGTGATGGCTTTACCCTCCGAGCTTGTAAAGCTAGGGTGAAAGCTTTTTCTGCCCATTCTGTGAGAGAAACTCCTTCTTCTTCCGCTGCATCTCGAATAGCTGCGTCGAGTTCTTCAGAGATTCGTAGTCCTATCTGTTTAGTTCGGGAGCCTTGTCCAGCTCCCGATGCATACTGGTTTATGCCTTTGGAGTTGCGGACTCTTTTGGATGTCATAATGTCTTTGGCGGTGTTACATTACCGTTATTACGCTTATACAGTCTATCACCAGATTATTCAGATTATCTTAGGGTGAAAGTGCCGGAAATTATTTCACGCGAAAATCTCGTAGGATGGGTACTTTACCCTTCCTCTCTGTACTGTTTGAGTTTGCGAGGGCGTCCACCATGTTGACTGATAAACTTTTCTGTCTTTTGCTCATCAATATCACAATCTGTGCTTATTGCACAAATAATCTGTTTAATTGTGTTGGGATGAAGTTCTGTTACTTCGGAAATTTCCTCATAACTTAAAGCCTCTTCTGAGATGGCTTCAAGGACATTGAGAGCAGATAAAACTAATCTTCCATGTCTGAGAAGTTCAATTAGCCAATCCTGTTCCTCTTTGTCTAAATCCCTGAATTTGTTTAAGTGTTTGGCAACTTTTTTTAATCTTTCAACCGAATCTTCGTTCATTCTTATGTTTTTCTACAGGACAGGATGGCTTTAGGCATAGCCCATAATCATCTACGACAGTAAAATATAGCATCTTATGCTATAGCTTCCAAGAGTAATAAACGTAATAGACGTAATAAGCGTAATAACCCTCAATCAATGTCTGCTCGGCGGAGCTTCATGGAACTATGTTTGTGTGTGTAGAAACGTGGGGAATTTTTCGTCAAGTTTGCTTTACTTTGTAGAATAGTGGGGCAAAATGTAGATTAGCGAAGCAAATAGCAATGGCAACGGTTACAGGGTAAAGGTAAGACTTCAGCCATCTAGGTGGGGGGGTGTACAATGTACACCCCCTAGCTCAATTTATAGCTATATGTATAGCTTTGCCTGCCTACACTAATAAACTTACCGTGTATACACGGGTTTGTAAAGATTTACGATATAATTTAATGACAACAGTAAAACTACGAACTTCACAGTATGCAGGACAATCATCCCCAGAAAATTCCCTGCTGGCTCAGTAGAAAGGATGCCGCGATCGCGCAAGCTCTTATCGATGCCGGATTTACCTATTTCGGTACGTTCTCAGATTTAAATGAGGATGAAACCAATAGCTGTCCTATTTGTACATTTCACGGATGGAAATTGGGTGTGACTATTGGCGAACCTTTTCTTGATGTCTTCGCAGATGGAGTCCTTTACTACAGACCTTTAAAGGCGGACACGAGAGAGGATTTTGATTGCGAGGTTGAGAAAATCAAAGACATTATCTATCAGGCGGTGAGAGGTTGGGAATCGGAGCAGCCTCAAATAATTCAATTATCTTTATTTGATTTAGCTACTGAAACAGGGATGCTGGAAAGGATACACAGTGAGCATTGCGCCCATGTGGAGAATTGACCAAGCTTTCTCCCTTCTTCGCCTTAGCTGCATCTTGCCGACTACGATAAAACCACTGGCGATCGCTCAAATCAAACGATTCATCTTTAAGATATTGCTGAGATTGTTCAGTGAGCGCTGCTAACACTTGGCGCTTCCCATAGGTAGCGGGATGGAACCGATCATCAACCTTCTGCCAAACCTCATCAAAAACGCAGCATATCCAATCCTTTTCTGAGTTGCCTCGCTTTGAGATTTCCCGCCAATTCCATTCCCCAATCTCATCTCC
>CAKZMA010001483.1 GCA_937127375.1 uncultured Coleofasciculus sp.
GGAACAGGGAACAGGGAACAGGGAACAGGGAACAGTAAAGAATGTCCTAACCTGTTTTGGTACTGCTATATTTTTCTATTTTGTGGTTTAGATGAACCTGAGATCAGGGATCAAATCTAATGTAGCGGTGTTTACTGAATCGACACTCTAAAGCGTCAGTCCAGTAACCACCGTTAGCAGCAGCTAAGAAGCCAAACAAGAGATGACCTTCTCGCTTGTGTTACAGTTTTTCGGGAACTCTGGTATCGGTTTCGATTACCAGACAGGTTTTCTAGGTGTTGATGAACACTCACGCTGACGACTGGACAAACTTGGGCGATAAGGCGAAAGATTCCCCAAAGGAAAACTTAAGGGGAGACGAGAGCAATTGTTGCTTTATCGGTAACTCAATTACAAACTCTGTCCCTTGACCCGGTTGGGAAATACAGGTCAATTGACCCCCATGTTTATCCACCACAATTGAGTGGGAAATCGATAACCCTAAACCCGTCCCTGTGCCAATGGGTTTGGTGGTAAAGAACGGATCAAAGATTTGCTTTTGAATCGCTTCGGGGATACCCAGACCATTATCCTTGATCCGAATAATTACCCGTTCAATCGGTTGCGAGTTCTGGGGTTCCTTTTCCGGGGATTCCGCTAATGGAACAATGGGAAACTGAGAACTCACTGCCGTACATATCGTAATCCGGCGGGGTTCTGGGTGGGTGTCTAAGGCATCAATGGCATTCCCCAGGATATTCAAAAACACCTGATTAAGCTGACTGGCGTAGCATTCCACCAATGGCAAGTTGCCATAATGTTTATCAACCTGAATTTCTGGACGATTCAGTGTTGATTTGAGTCGATGCTGTAAGACAAGCAAGGTGCTTTCAATCCCCTCATGGATATCCACTGGCTTAATCCCCGCCTCATCTAAACGGGAGAAATTCCGCAGGGATAAGACAATTTGGTGGATACGATTCGCCCCCTCTTCCATAGAGTTCAAGAGTTTGGGAAAATCCGCCTTAACAAAGTCTAAATCAACCGCCTCAATCTCGGCTTGAATTTCGGCAACGGGTTCGGGATAGTGTTTGGCATAGAGTTGCAACAACTGCAACAATTCCATCCCATATTGACGAGTATAGGTAATATTCCCGGCAATAAAACTAATCGGGTTGTTGATTTCGTGGGCAATACCCGCCACCATCTGACCCAAGCTAACCATTTTTTCCTGTTGAATCAGTTGGGTTTGCGTCTTTTTGAGTTGATCTAAGGTGTGCTGGAGATCCTGGTTTTTGACTCTCAACTCCTGTTCGGATTTCCGCACGGCTTCCTCCGCCTGTTTGCGATCGCTAATATCCCGGATAATTGTGGAAAACACCTCCACCTCTCCCGTTGCGCCGGGATGCGCCATCACCACTTGAGATACAGGAATTCCCCAACCATTTTGGTGCAGGAGTGAGGTTTCACCTTGCCATACTTTGTCCTGGATCACGGTGGGTAAGGCTTCGGCGAACAACCGTTGGTTCACTGACTGGGGATGGAAATCCCACATCCGCAGATGGCTGATCTCCTGATCTGGATCAAGTCCCACCAATTGCCGCCCCGCCTTATTAATATAGAGAAGCGTCCCATCCGGTTCACACATACTGACAAAATCGGTGGTACTTTCCAAAATCGCCGTCAATCGTGCCGTTTTTTGTTCCGCTTGCTTGCGCTGGGTGATGTTGGTACTGGTACTCACCACCCGATAAATCTGTCCGTGTTGATCTCGCAGGGGGGTTAATGTGGTAATCCACCACCGTTCTTGTCCCTGTACACTAAAACATTCTTCATAGGATAGGGATGTTCCCGTCTGGACGCAGGTTGTGTAATGTTCAGTTATCGTGATTGCCCGATCCGGCGGTAAGATCGCAGCTAGGGGTTGATTCCGTAACTGTTCGGCGGGGATACCGATTAACTGTTCGTAAGCGGGATTCACATCCACATAACGGAATTCCCAGGATGGATCAGGTTCACTCTGGTGTTGATGAACATCGACGACACTAATGGAGTTTTCCACACCATTGAGGATGCTGCTTAAAAATTGTTCTCTCTCCTGTAAGGCTTCCTCGGCTTGTTTGCGATCGCTAATGTCGGTAATCATTCTGAGTACGCCGACAAATCCTCCTTGATCATTAAACAGTGG
This sequence comes from uncultured Coleofasciculus sp., assembly GCA_937127375.1. Taxonomy (GTDB): domain Bacteria; phylum Cyanobacteriota; class Cyanobacteriia; order Cyanobacteriales; family Coleofasciculaceae; genus Coleofasciculus. The sequence continues at coordinate 2,168 of CAKZMA010001483.1, forward strand.
CGTCGCGGAAATAATCGCCCATAGATTTGATCCATCTTGGCGGCGAAACTTGAAATCGTAGCGTTCCTGGATTCCTTGACGGCGACGTTCTAAGTAGGTTTGGATCAGCGCTTGGGATTCGCTGTCAATAAAATCAAACAGCGATCGCCCCTGCATTTGTGCAACCGTATACCCCAGCATTTGCGCCATACGACTATTGGCGAAGGTGATTTGGTTTTTCTCGTCAAACACCCAAACTCCCTCGGATGCAGTTTCCACGATACAACGATAATGACGTTCCGATTCTCGCAGGGCGGCTTCGGCTTGCTTGCGTTCTGTGATGTCTTCAAAAATCCCTAATAGATACTGGGGTGTATCGGTTTCATCCAGCAAGGGGACTTTCTTGGTATTGACGATGCGTTCGCCGCGATGGGGCGTGTTCAAGGGGGCTTCGGGAATATCGACTAATGTACCCCCCATGAGAATTTGTCGGTCTTTCGCCCGTAAGAGTCGGGCTTGTTGGGAAGGTAAAAAATCATAGTCACTCTTACCCATAACTTGGGCTTTTGAGTAACCCAAGAGTTCTTCGCTGGTTTTGTTCCAGTACATCACCTGTAATTCTTTGGCATCTTTAATAAAGACACCCACCGGGAGATTCTCGATCACGGAGTTGAGGAAGGCTTGGGTTTCTCGTAGTTGAAATTCTGTTTGTTTGCGATCGCTAATATCCAGGATCACACCATCCAGCCATTGGACGACACCATTCTGATCCCGCGTCCCTTGACCTTTATCATAGACCCAAGCGATTTTGCCATCGGCGCGGACAATCCGGTACTCCAACACGTAGGGGTGCTGGTTGTCAATACTTTGTCCCACGCTTTCTTTCACGCGACGGCGATCGTGAGGGTGGATAATACTGGCAAAGGAACGGATGCGATCGCCAATAAACTCTGACGCCTCATAGCCAGAAATATCCTGAATCGCTGAACTCACAAACGTCATCGTCCCCGTCGAGTTCCAGGTACAACGATAGACAGCGCCCGGAATATTGGCAACTAACGCCTGAAATTGGGCTTCGCTGTGTTGTTGCGATTCCGGTGTCTGTTGGTCTTTGGTGGAGTTGGGGGTAGATTCAAGGGAATTGGGTAAAATAGCCATGATTTTCTCCACACTCAGATGCGTGGCTCAACTATTGCGAGGGTTTTGTGGGAGTGAACGGTTGAATGCTTAAAATTTTATTAAATTTTCTCGCCTTTAACATAAAAAATGTTAATAGATGTTACCGTTTGCTATTATGCACATTCATGTAACTAATTGTAAAGTCCTTAGCTCAAATCGCCTGTCATCTACCACACACACCCAGTTTCCTCAGTAGTAGGTGTTGTCAGTGCAAGGAATGGTCAATGGCAGGAATGGTCAATGGAGAGATTCTGACTTGAGGAGAGGTTGACCATTAGACACGAACCAACTCACTCATGATAAGGCAAGTTCTTAAATCAAGCCACATCTACTGATTTTTCTCTGATGAAAGCGATCGCAGTTGGTATGAACAGGGGAGTTGTCTTAAATCTAATGGCACAGAAAATTTGCCTTAGGGAATCGCCGAAACCTTTGATATACCGTAGGGTGGGCATTGCCCACCAGCTTTAAGTCCGTGGCACTCGTGTTAAATCGGTAGGCACAATCCAAGTTAACGGCGGGGATCTTCATGCGTCATCCTCCCTACCCATTCCCAATTTAAATCCGTGACGGCTTAAAGTTTCCTCAATCTCAACGGTCAACTTTAATCGTGTCCGACTCCTTAAGAGTAAGGATCAAACCCGGATGATCAAGTCGCTCTTGTTACGTTAATTCTCACCACCTACTTGATCTGACTTCCCAATCACTAATATCCAAAATTCTATCGAAAATTTGTTAAAATTGATACCAAACACCAGGAAATATAAATAAAAAGTAAAACTTTTAGCTTATTGGGTTATATATTTCAGTTAATTAGACTACAAAACAACCCTATTTTTACAGAAAAAGATTCCTCTATCTAGAGATAGACAACTTGCCACACTCGGACTGTTTGATTGGTGGATCAGCCAACGATTTAACAAAACCAATAGTGCTCTACAAACTCCGAATCCTCTGTATTTATACAGTTCAGGAGTGGCAAGCTGCCGATGTAATGGGATCACTATTTTGTCACTGTTTAGTAACCTACAAGTCAGCTTTGCATAAAACTGATGCAAGTTTTAAATCGCTGAATATGACGCTTCATCGCCAAAATCAATCAGTCGAGATCAAAATAGATCAAATCCTCCTTTCAGACATTAAAATTGGGCATTTCTTAGCAAAACCAGCAATTTTGAGCCAGAATTGAGACGTACCTGGCTTATAGTAAGCCAAGTTTCACTTTGATATAGTTTGACAGCGTTCGCTTGTCTTTCTCGGCTTCCTTTTTAATCTGCTGCTTTTGCTCGACAGTCACCTTGATCGTAATGGTGGTTCGTTTCATTTACGTCTAGTCACCTCAGATTCTCTATAGTAATACTTTAGTATAAAAAAGTATTAAAAGGTGTTACCTAATAAAAGAAATCTTAAGAAATCGCAAATTGCTCAGGTTGAACAAATATCCTGATCATAACAAGCAAGAATTTGATCATAAAGATTCTTGATAAGCATAAAGAAAATGCCATGAATCCATCAGCGATTTGAGGCAAAGCTCTATAGCTAGTCATCGGTGGCAGTTGTCTATTGTCAGATCTACTGTTACTCAATCCTTATCAAATTAATAACCAATCTAAAGCTTCCTCTTGAATCCATAATTTTACCGATTAAAGATTAAAGTTTGCAGTAGTTTCCTAGTGTTATGGCTTACAAAATCTCACAAAGTTGTACTGGGTGTGATATTTGTCGTACTCAATGTCCAACGGGTGCAATCAAAGTTAAGGATAACCAGACGTGGATTGATCCGAATCTGTGTAACAACTGCGAAGGGTATTATCCCGAACCTCAATGTGTGATTCACTGTCCCATCAGTTCTCCCGTTCCCGCTCACGGGAAAAAGGGACGATACAAGCTGAATGAAAGACCTCCTACCAGTCCAGATTTATTTGCCGATGACAAAACCAATCCCTTTGCTTCCTCCATCGTCATCTGGGAAGCGTGCAACCTATTAGCACAGCGCCTCTCCCTCCCTTGGCACACCGATGCGTCTGGCAAATTCTGTTATCAGCGCCAGGTGCGTCAAGGTCAAGGTCAAGTGGACTTCTGGCTAACTGATAGATTTGATACAGACTCAACTGATACGTTATCGGCTGACGAAGCCAAGGCGACGCTTGAGGTGATGGATATCAAAGCCACCTGTCTCCATTTAATTTATGCCGCATACGCCACAGCGTTAGAGAAACCGTGGCAGGAAGAGTTTACTATCAACGATGTGCAAATTGAGAACTATTTAGGATTAGAGAAACGCACAGATTTGAGTAAAGCGGCTAAATTGAGTCTGATTAAACAGCTTGCCCAGCAGCCCTGCCAAATTAGCATCGGCGCTCATTGGTCAAAGCAAGGTAAAGTCCCAGAATTTAGCATTCCCCAAAGCCGTTTGTGGCATCTGCAGCCAATTGAACATCATTTTCAAGAAGACAAACAGGGATACAAACATTTAGTTGGGTTAACCTTTCGGGTTAGGGCAGGAATTTGGGCAAAATACTTCTTAAATAGGCAAGGCTGTCAAAACCGAACCGCCTTCTATCAATATGGCAATCTGCCTCAAAGTTTACTCAGTGCTGTAATCAGTAACTGGCAACATCATCAAGGGGCGACACGGATGATGTTGTGGCTGCTGTTTAAAACCAGAATCGGCAAACGACAACGGATTACCGTACCCACATTAATGCGGGTGGCGTATGGAGAGGACAAACTCCTGCGGGCGTCTTCCCAGCGAGATGAACGAAAACGTCTGGTGCGGACATTTGAAACCGATTTAGAAGTTCTCAGTCATTATGGACTCAAACCTGTGTTTGATCCGGTGACGTACTTACCAGAGATTCAACCCATGTGGGCGAAATTAGGAGAACTTCCCGACGATGCGGATGCGGCGTTAGAGTTTTGGATTCAAGATGGAAATAGTAATAGGCGGTTAACGGATGCAGCGCCCCGTGGTAAATGGAACCTGTTAATGAAAGCCCGGATTTTATGGTTTGAACTGAAAGCAGAATGGGAACATGCGCTGACTACCGTTGAGCCGAACAAGGTACGATTAACAAAGCGAAAGACTAAATCCCACTCATTTATACTTTCGGGCGCAGATGTTATCGCGGCGAGACAACGTAACAAACTTAGTCAACGCGACTTAGCGCAATTGACGGGTAAAAGCCAAAGCTGGATTCGAGATATCGAGAAAGAACGGTTTCGGATAAAATTAGAAGACCAACGGCTGTTGCAGGAAGTGTTGGGTTTGGCGGAGTTGAGTTCTGGATAAGGGTTGATGGTTTATCGTCATCACGGGATTTGATTAGGTTCGTAGTAAGGGCTTTAGCCCTCTCCATCTAGGCGTTAAAGCACTAAAGTGCTTACTACAAACAAAGCGAAATCAAAGGTCAATTCGGGGCGGGTTTAGTCACAACTGGATGCAACCAAAAAGACAATAGTGAAACCCGCCCCTACATACGCGCCAGGTTCTTTTACTCAGAACGCCTATCAATCAACACTTCACCCCCATCGCGGTTTAGCTTCAATTGAATCACTCCCTGAAAATCAGAATTAATCACCCAATAACTAACCGTTCCCAGCACCACAGGAGTCAGCAGAACCTGCAAAGCAATCATAATTTTAGCCGCACTCAAGTTCCTTTGTTTAGTCATTTAGATTAACCTCTTAACTCAACTGCTTCCTACTATCGCCGTTGCAGTTAAGAGATTACGCTGAAACTTAGGCTAACATAGCTAACATAGGCTAACATTCGTCTCATGCAACTGCTACCCCAAGACTTTCTAACCAAAATCGCTCGCGACTATGACCTTTCCCCGGAACAGGAAGAAGCATTTGTGGCACGTTTCAGTCGTCAAGGGAATG
>CAKZMA010001484.1 GCA_937127375.1 uncultured Coleofasciculus sp.
TCAATGTTATCTTCTGTTAAAATATCTGCCCCTAAATCAGAATACATTGATGTTATGTCGTTATAATTTTTCTCAAGCCTTTTATAGGCAGAATTATTGGGATTAGGAGGTAGTGTCACAATCGCCAAAGGAAAATCAGGGTGACATTTTTTTACATCAGGATTTTTCCAATAAATTGAATCTCGAAGCGTTTCTTTGACTTGAACTTCAAATGAAATTCCTTGAGCGGCAAAATAAGGTTTTTCATTCGCAACGACAACATCAAATTTATGTTTGGTACGATAACCAGACAAGGGATAATTGCTTTTAACTAAGTCTTTGGCTGCATCTCCAAGAACATTCTTAATTTTCCTCCTAGTCACTTGCACAGCAAAAGCGCGATCGCGCGGCTTTGGCTCCTCCGGTGGCTCAAGCAAACAGGTATCGGCAATATCCGCTAAAAGGCTTTCTACATCGTCTAGAGAACCACGCGGTTCAGTCAACTGAATGCTATTAAACCAATTCTGAGCGACTCTGATTAAACGTTCCTGCTTGGAAGTCTCATTCGGCGAATCCCCCGGAAACAATAATCCATCAGCAGCCGCATCTTCCATGCGACTCGCGAAATCTTTGAGGAAATGAATATCTTCCATTCCAAAGCGTTTTACTCGTTCCCAATTGTTTAAAAATCGAACACACACCCGATTATCATCAAAGGCAAGCACACCAATATTGATCCGCTCATCAGCAATCGGATTGGGAACGTATTGGACGATACTGTATCGACTAACCATTGCTCTTGCCTTATACTCAGAGGATTCACAGGAGTTCAAGTAACTCTTGTTGTCTTCTAATTAAGTATTCCACCATAGTAACCCGTTCTTCCATTGTAAACTGCCATTCCTGCGGAGGGACTGCCACCACGCGAATACTATTATTTTCAGTTACCCGCTCTAGCTTTTCGAGTGCTTCTTGGAGGTTGGACTTTAAACTAATCAGAGCCAATTATACCTGCGCGATCGCACTTCTTTTGATAACTACTATTCACTAGATACCACTTGGTTCTTTCTTTCTCCTTTACTACTGACATTTCCTCAGCTTGACTCAATGTCGTTTCGCCTCAATTTGTCAAGCTATGATAATTTAAACTATTTTTTCTCCCAGAACAGTTTAAATTTTCAAATCAGAGTCTCGTCTCAACAAAACGTCATAATTACTCGTTTTTCACCTGTTTTTGGGAAAAAGCTACGAAGTTTCAGGGGTTACAGCGATTGTGAGATGGTTGTGTGGTTTTCAGGTATACTATCTATGGTGTCTATTTTGTCGGCAAAACTAATTTTGACCCAGCTAAACCCCTTGAAGCTTCGTAGAACTTTGTATAATCTCCGATTCTTGTCTCACTGCCAATATATGCTTGGATGCATGTATTTTTTTTAAGTTTTGATAAAAATCATGACTAAGTATTGACAAAAACACAGAGGACACAGAAGGAATGATGCAGACAGAAGCCTGAATAGTGAGGGATACAGATTGACACAGACAAATAAATAATTGCCTCTTAATTATCTTTTTCGTTCAAGTCAATCTACAAGATTAATAGGGATTGAGTTAATTAAGGGTTTGTGGTCATAGCTCTACTTTTAATGGCGCTAAAGCGCAACTACAAGCGCAACTACAAGCGCAACTACAAGCGCAACTACAAATCTTTGCTTATTGTTTCAAAGGGTTCTGAACCCAAGGGACTGGGTGTCCACCCAGTAACGGTTTTGCGTTTGGCGAGTAAGGGTTGGGAGTGGACGATGGGTAATCGGACGGCTTCTTGGGCTAAAATTTCATCCACTTGGGCATAAATTTGAGTCCGTTCGCCTTGCTCATTTGTCGCCCTTCCTTGTTCTAAAAGCTGGAGAAGTTGCTCATTTTTCCAACCGCCTAAATCCTCGGTTGCGCCGGGACCAAAATGAGCATAGTAAAAGTTATCCGGATCACCATAATCCCCTGTCCATCCCAACATAAAAGCCTGAAATCCTGGTGATTTTCGCCGATCCTCTAAATAGGCTGCCCAATCTTTGGTTTGTAAGTTGACGTTAATTCCAATAGCACTTAATTCGGCGGCTAGAGCTTCCGCGATGGGTTTAGGTGTGGGAAAATAGGGACGACTGACGGGCATATACCACAAATCCAGGTCAAAGCCATCAGGATACCCTGCATCAGCAATCAGTTGTTTGGCTTGTTCAGGATTGTAGGAATAGTCGATAATTTGCTCAGATTGATACTCTGACAGAGACGGGGGGATAAAATGATTATCATGTTCACCCAATTCTCCCCAGAAAGCAGGGACAATTTCTGAGGAGTTAATAGCTTGCGCGATCGCACGACGGACTTCTACCTTAGAAAGAGGTTCATAGCTGGGATTTAGCGCCAAATAGCCGACGTTAAATGAGGGACGAAACACAGCATCTAAATTGGCATCATCTTCGATTTCTGGGAGTTGATCCGGGGCTAAATCCACAGTAAAATCAATCGTACCCGCCCGTAATTGAGCCAACCGTGCCGAGGGATCAGTAATGAAGCGAATCACCACCTGATCAGACTTGGGTAAATCCGGTTTCCAATAGTTCGGATTCTTTTCTAGAACAACGCGATCGCCAGTCCGCCATTCTTTAAATATAAATGGTCCCGTACCCACTGCCAAGGACGCAGGCGTACCATAATTTGCCCCGGCTTGTTGAATCGCTTCAGGACTCGCCATCCCAAAATAACTCGAAGCTATCGCCGCCCCAAATGCGGCAAACGGTTGCTGGAGAATAAACTCAATCGTATTATCATCCGCGACAACAATATCTTGTAAAATTGAGTCCGGACTTCCCTGATACCCGCCAAACAAATTCGCCCAAATCTCGTAATTTTTCCCTGCATCCCGATAGCCAAACTCACTGTCGGGATTCCACCACCGTTCTACATTAAACCTTACCGCTTCGGCATTAAAATCGCTACCATCATGAAATTTAACATCATCGCGTAGCTTAAATGTCCAGGTTTTCCCATCCTCAGATACCGTCCACTCCGTCGCCAACCCAGGTTCTAACTCAGTGGTTCCCGGTTTAATACTCAGCAGCCTATTATAGATTTGATGCTGCACGACAAGAGAATTGCCGTCGGTAATATTTCCCGGTTCCAGGTTTACCGGTTGTCCACCGGAACCATAAACCAGCGTATCAGCCCGAATCGCGGGACTATCGCTAGTTTGGGTAGAAGAAGTATCACAATTCGCCAGCCCTAACGCCAAAGCCAAGCCAACAATAACCAACAGAATTGACCGAATCAGCGATCGTTTAGGCGATGCGATCGCACCGATGTTCGTAGTCAGGGCTTTAGCCCTAGATCCGATGTTCGTAGTCAGGGCTTTAGCCCTAGATCCGATG
>CAKZMA010001485.1 GCA_937127375.1 uncultured Coleofasciculus sp.
TCTGTTTATCCTCAATTCGACCGACAGGCGATCGCACTTCTAGTTTTACTCATTTCTACGATAGAGGGTTGACTTTGGCTAATTTTTTAGGTATTATTTCATCATGGAAAAATATGTCCGCCTATAGACTCTTTACTTATCACTTCCAAAACACAGATTACACCGATTGAGTGACACTAAAAAGAAGACTCAAAGCGTGAAGGACACAGATTGACACAGAGGACTTAATGATTTCCCGACAATTCTTACATCTTCTGGCAATTGAGGACTAACGCCTCCGTGAAATCAGTGGGATTAACCTCTCACTTCCCACCGCTACCGTTTCTCTAAAATCCGTGAAATCAGTGTTACGGCGATCGCACTGTGAAATATCTGATCGGCTGATCATTAAGATTGCTATAATCGACTAGATTCTAAGGGTTGGAGTCTCTCAATGACATCACTATCAAACCAGCGTCAGATCCGTATTACTAAGGTGGAGATGAGATCGCCTAAATCGGATGCAGTCTATTGGCATACTCAACCCTATACGGCGCGTCTGGCGGCATTAGAGTCCATTCGCCAAGAGTTTGTGAGTTGGAAATACGGTGCTAAACCAAGATTTCAAAGAGTTTATACAATCGTTAAACGATAATCAGGTTCGTTATCTGGTGATTGGGGGATATGCGGTGGCGCTGCATGGCTATCCTCGCTACACGAAAGATATTGATATTTGGATTGAGATGTCGCTGGATAATGCTAATCGTATGATACAGGCGTTGCAGGAATTTGGATTTGCCTCTGTTGATTTACAGCCTCAGGATTTTATGGTATCCGATCAGGTGATTCAGTTAGGATATCCGCCAAACCGAATTGACTTGTTAACCACACCGGATGGGGTGGATTTTGCCACCTGTTATGCAGCAAGGCTTGAGATTGAGATTGCGGGTGTATTGGTGAACTTCATTGATTTAGAAAATTTGCGCGTCAATAAGCGGGCGTCGGGACGATTGCAAGATCTGGCGGATTTGGAAAATTTAGAAGCTTCTCCTCAGGACGAATAGAGCAGATTGAGTTCGTTTAGGTTTCAACCTTTGCTGACCATAAGAAATGATCTGACCATAATTTTCGTGCCGCAGGAACACCGTTTACCGTTTTATGTTGGGATGGTGCGTTACACTTGCGTTTTCGCACCCTACAAGTTCTGCTATTCATGTTCTTTGAGTACAAAATTAGTCTTCTTGGTATCGCTGTTGTAGTTCATTAGACAACTTATTTGGAACTTTTGTATCAACCACAGTCTCTTCTTTACTATTCAGCCTGCCAACCGTTAGTTTAACGTTAAGAGCAAGGGGAACAATTTTATCCTCCAAGTCCCATAGTTTGGCATTAGACTGCATTCGAGAAAATGTTCCTGTTGGATATAATTCCTCTTGTTCCTTAGAAGATGATGCTACAGCGAAAACAGCATCAGCAACGTTATTCCAAGCAGGATTGTTATCTTTATGCATTTTTTCGAGATATTTCTTTGTGCTTAACGAGCTTCGATCCTTTTCACTTAAGGCATTGATAAAAGTAGATGGTGTGGTTTGGATAAATGAGGTATTTGTCCGTTGATGATCGCCATATATTGCCTCGACTTGGTAAGTCGCTCTCTCTACTGTGCTTGGTGGCAAGCGCTCTTCAGAATCCCGCAATGCTAGTATGTTATCGACAACATTTTTCACCTGAGTTTCAACAATACTAAGATGAATACTGTTGGCATCTTGACTTCCCAAATAATGACTCTTTCCAATTAATGGCACTAGATTGTAGGCTGCGCTTGGTCCTCCTACGTGATCGTTGAGTAAGTGTCCCTTTACATACAGTGTTTTCGAGCCATTGCTAACTTTTCTCTTGTGTAAAAACTTTCCTAGCCAGGGCAACTCTTGTTGGGTTCCCCCTGCTGCTGAACCATGGGGGAAAGTACCAACTGTAGAAAATGTAGCAGTTACTCGAGTCCCTGCACCCCAGTTAGTAAGTTGTCCCCAGACAGGAATCTGCGGTTGGTGAATATTTTTTTCATCACCGATCTTTTGTCTATACAATGTCCAAAGCTTATCGATATAATCAGCAAGTTCCTTATGTTCAAATATTTCATTATTTTCTACCTTAAAGTTTATTTCATTTGGATTATCTAGTTTTTGGGCTAACTCAAGGGCTTTGTTGTAAGTTTCTAAGAATCCTCCTCCTCCTGTTGTGTTTTGTGCGGCAAAAGGGGCAAATTCATTTTGATTACTACCCGCCAAACGCATCATTGCATGATACTGATTTATTACATAATCAGTAAACTGGGTTGAATGGTATTTGGTTTTTTCTTCTACTTCAGGAAAGCCTTGTTCGTTACTTATTTTTTTTCTTTTTTGATCAATTTTCTGTTCTTCTGCTTTTCTCTTCTGCCTAAATTCTTTCTCAGGTAGTAGATAACCCAACTTCCCGACTGTTCTCAATCTTTTTAAAACGTATTCCTTAGCATTGTACTCATGTTGATTCTTTTTCTTAATACCGTTAAGTTGATTATATATAGAGTTAAGTTGATCAATATCAGTGATAGAATCTATCCATGAGTTAAAAGTAACTGGGTCTTGAGTGTCGTGTCCATTGATAACCTCGCGTTGAATAGACATTATGTTTCTACTGATCTGATCATGCTTTAAGTCTAGTTCAGCAGTTTTTGGATTCATTGTAGTGGCTTCATTCACTTGCCCCTGGATGGACTCTCCGACCTGCTGCACCACATGAGTCAACTCATGCGCCAACAACTCCTGTCCCCCCCGACTCCCCGGATTGTATGCCCCAGAGCGAAAGAACACATCTTGCCCGGTGGTAAACGCCTTCGCCTGAATCGACTGATTCAACTGATCCGACGTCCCATCTGTATGCACCCTTACCCGACTAAAATCCGCCCCAAACGCCCCTTCCATCCGTTCCCGAATCCCATCATCTAAGGGTTGTCCCCCTCCCCTTGCCCGTTGAATCGAGGATTCCAAATCCGGCGACGCCTCCATCTCTCCCCCAGTCGCCTGACGCTGCACCTTCATCACCGGGTGATCATCCAATGGAGAGGGCTTCCTCGCCCCCACAGATTGCATCGGGTTGCGCGGCGCCTTGGCTTGAATCTTCGGCGGCGCATTAATCTGATCCACCACCTGACGCGCTACCCTATCCGCTTCCTGTTCATACTTATCCCCCGGTTGCCCAATCGTGAGTTTTGGTTGCAGGGGTGGCGGTTTGTGGGGAACAGATTCCGGGGTTAATAAGGTGGAACCCAAGCGTTCAGAGGCTTCTCGATTTGCCCGTATCTGTGCCAATTGTTCCTCATTGCTGAGGGTTGACTCTATTTTCGGTTGGGCGATAACCGGATGGGGTTTGGATTGCGCTGG
>CAKZMA010001486.1 GCA_937127375.1 uncultured Coleofasciculus sp.
GAAGATAAACGCTCAACCATTGCTGAATTTATCACCCGCGCTAACTATGGCATGATTCTCGGCAATTTTGAACTCGATTTCGACGACGGTGAAATTCGCTATAAAACCAGCATAGATGTTGAGGGAGATAGGCTCACTCCTACCCTGGTGCAAAATCTTGTCTACACCAATGTCATGACAATGGATCAATATCTCCCCGGTATTCTGGCTATCCTAGAACAGAATCTAACAGCCAAAGATGCACTTGATCTGGTTGAGCAACAACTCAAAACCAATGAACAACCATCGTCATAAGAACGATAATCAAGTGGTATGTTTGTAGTGAGGACTTTAGTCCTCTTATCACAATAACTTCTCTCACCTACGACAAACAAGATTTTATCAAATTATGTTTCTTTGTGAAACGAATTCACCCGTCGCAAATCTAATGTCAACGGATATTCCGGACTCAATGATAATGGTGGAATCGAAATTATCCCCGGTGTATGATCCTGGGGAATAAATCGTTCCAACATCCGTGACTCTGCTTCCCGATGATTAACGGGCAATTTATCATAAACGATGCCATTGGGATGATTAACATAATAGCGACATCCCCCAATTGACCGTTGACTCCAGGTATCTACAATATCAAATACTAATGGGGAATGAGAATTAATCGAAGGATGCAATAACGCTGCATATTCCCTGGCGCGGAAGCGTACCCCACCCACATAGTCTCCCGGTATTCCTGTAGACTTTAACGGTATCGGATACCCATTACAAGTCACCTGATAACGGGAGGAAAAATTATCTCGATTGGGCGAATGTCCCATCGCCCCCCGTAATCTTACCTGTATCCGTTCCATGGAAGAATCCACATAACGAGCGGTTCCACCAGTACCCGTTTCTTCCCCTAAAACGTGCCAGGGTTCGATCGCGTGTCGTAATTCTAACTCAATTCCCTCTCGGCTAATCTCGCCATACTGGGGGAACCGGAACTCAAAAAATGGCTCAAACCACTCCCATTGAAACGGATACCCCGCCTCCTGCAACTCCCTGATTACCTGCCGCAAATCCTCACCGATGTAGTACGGTAACAGAAAGCGATCGTGCAACATCGTACCCCAACGAATTAAATTCTGGGTATAGGGATGCTCCCAAAACCATGCCACCAGCGCCCGAATCAGCAGCATTTGTAGTAAACTCATTCTCATATTAGGGGGCATGGCAAATGCCCGAAATTCTAATAATCCCAACTGATTGCGGTAATTTTCTACCGGATACAGCTTATCAATACAGAAAGCGCTGCGGTGAGTATTCCCCGTTACATCAACTAAGAGATTTCGTAACAGTCGGTCTACTAATTCCGGTGCTACCTTTTCCCCCGGTTGTAACGTTTGAAAGGCAATCTCTAACTCATACAAACTCTCATGTCGCGCCTCATCCACACGGGGCGATTGACTGGTGGGTCCGACAAATAACCCTGCAAACAAATAGGATAAACTGGGATGATTTTGCCAATAACTAATCAAACTCCTGAGTAAATCCGGACGCCGTAATAAGGGACTCTCTAAGGGCGTTTTGCCGCCAATTGTAATATGAGCGCCGCCCCCTGTACTCACCCGCCGTCCATCTAGGGTATATTTTTCAGTTCCCAAACGACAACGCCGTGCCTCTTCGTGCAGGGTTGTGGTAATTTCAACCAATTCTTGCCAATTTCCGGCTGGATGAATATTCGCCTCAATCACACCCGGATCAGGGGTAATTTGAAACCCTTCAATTCCCCCATTACCGGGAGGTGTGTACCCTTCAATTAACACCGGGGTTTTTACCTTTGCCGCTGTTTCTTCAATCGCAGTGATTAAATCTAAGAAACTTCGTGCTGAGGTTAAAGGAGGGAGAAAGATATGCAAAATTCCTTGCCTAGCTTCTACACCTAAGCCAATCCGAATCGTATTATCAGGCGAATCAATAAATTCAGGACTAGGTAGGGCTGGATTAGCCTCTAAGGGGACAATTCCTTCCTGTACCAATTCCTCAGACCAATCGATGGAATTCAGGGGTAAACGGAATCCGGCGGGAGAGTCACCGACTAACAAATTCAACCTCTCATCAGGAAATCGCCAATGACAGGTACTCCAATACAATTGCTCATCTTTTAATACCGGTAATATTGGTAAAACATACCCACCAATGTCTCCGTCATATTCATAGGTGGGAATAATACAAGCAGGATTAACACCTAGATGCTTCGCTAACGCCTGAATAAATATCTCTCCCTGTTTTGCTGTATGTCCATAATCCTTCCCTTCCTCTGCATACCACTCTCGATTTCGCCAAATTGGAGTACCATCACTGCGCCAGTAGCATCCTAATGCCCATCGGGGTAAAATCTCACCGGGATACCATTTCCCTAACCCATAATGCAGTAATCCTCCTCCCTTAGAAAACCGGGCTTCTAAGCGTTTGAGTAACTGTCCGGCAATTTTGCGTTTCTCATCCCCAAGGGCGGCAATTTGCCATTGGGGAGATTCAAAATCGTCAGTGGAGACATAAGTGGGTTCACCTCCCATGGTTAAGCCCACACCTGCACGGTGTAGCGTTTCGTCTACCGCTTTACCTAAACTATCAATCTGTTGCCATTGGGCTTCTGTATAGGGTTTACTGGGGCTGGCGATGTTCTCATGACGCGACACCTTCACCGCAAACTCTAACTGAGACTGACAGGGTTCACTGGTTCCCCTAACCGGAGAAGCGGCTTCTGGGTTGGGAGTACAGACGAGAGGAATATGTCCTTCCGCCGCTAAGTACCCGGATGTGGGATCTAAACCAATCCAACCAGCGCCGGGAAGATAGACTTCTGCCCAAGCGTGAAAATCGGCACAATCGGCTTCGATGCCTGGGGGTCCATCAACAGGGGGATTGTCTGCTTTGAGTTGAATCAGATAGCCGGAAACAAATCGCGCCGCTAAACCATAATGTCGCAATATTTGCACCAGTAACCAGGCGGTATCGCGACAAGAACCGACTTTTTTGGTCAGGGTTTCTTCGCAGGATTGAATCCCAGTTTCTAAGCGGATAGTATGGGTGATATCTTGGGCAAGCTGTTGATTAATTGCCCCTAAAAAACCGGTAATGTAGATGTCATTTTTTCGATTTTCTTCTACCCAATCAGATAAAAGTTTTCCTGATTCGCTGATATCTAGGAAGGGACTCAGTTCTTTTTGGAGGTGGGGATCATAGTTAAAGGGATAGCGTTCAGCATACTGTTCAACCAAAAAATTGAAGGGATTAATCGGTTGCAGTTGGGCAATAATATCGACTTCAATCGCGAGAGTATCGGTAGGCTTGGGGAAATTCAAGCGGGCGAGGTGGTTCCCGTAGGGATCATTTTGCCAGGTTAAACTATGCTCTTGAGGCTGGATGGTTAGAGAATAACTTTGAATGGATGTGCGACAGTGAGGGGATGGATGTAATCCTACGGTGTGAGGACCAAGAATAACGGGGCGCTCGAAGTGATAAGCAAGTTGATGATTTAGGCTAACTTTAATGGGCATTGGTCATCCTTTTGTCATTCGTCATTCGTCATTCGTCATTCGTCATTCGTCATTCGTCATT
>CAKZMA010001487.1 GCA_937127375.1 uncultured Coleofasciculus sp.
TTAAGGCGGGGAGTGTCAAATAAGATTTGAGAATACTGTTGTTTTATCAAAAACCTAGAAATTCATCGATGAGGTTGTTTCGCTCATCTTCAGATAACTGATAGAATACCTTTTTAGCCAACTCTGGAGAGACATTTTTGGAAAACCAGTCCCCATCAGGATTATCTTGTATTACCAAAAAATAGTGTAATCGTTTCTCTATCGCCTCTTTGTCTGATTTATCCAACTGTCCTATGCGCTTCAACCAATGATGGTTAGAATCTTTAAAACAGGTACTATCAACAGTGTATATTTGATGTATTAAAGCATAATATTCAGTATCAAGCTCATTCCTTTGAGTTGGATTAATCGGGTAAACCGTTGGTAAACCCTTGTATATCTCTTGTGAACTCAATGGAATAATTGCAAATATCTGTATGTCATCCGAGTCATTTCTAAATTGCTCACTTGTCCAAACAAGGTGAGGATGACTGCCTCTCAAAACTCGACTAGCATTAAGCTTTTCTGTACAATATTCATGATTACACTCGATCTGACTGGGTTCTTTTAAATCATAAATATGAACATGACCCTGCTTACAGCGCAAAGAAACACGAGAAGGATTAATCAGGTAGATCCATCCTTGCCGAGGTTTTTGTCCAGCCATTTTACAATCCTAACTCACTCACCAATTTTTCTCGTTCGGCGTTTAAGTTGAGTTTAACTTTTCCTTCGGCTTTATGAATTCGCCTTATTTCGAGCATTGGAGCCGTATTCTGTACATAATCTAATAACTGTTCAAATTTTGCTGCACTAGCCCACTCTCTTCTAATGTTATCAAGCATTAGTTTTAGACCCAAAGGTAAATTTATATCAGTTGTGAGATCTGCTTCTATACCTAGTCTAATAAAGGTGATCCTGCCTTCAGCTTCCTGGGCAATCTCTTTCCCGTCCATTTGACTGAGAGCGGCGTCTATATCTTCATGCCAGGGACTATGGCGGTAGTAACACCAGTTTAATTCAGTAAGCTGCTTTCCTGTCCATTTAACCGTATAAAGATCAGCCAAATATAAAAAATTAACGAGCTGTGTTTTCGTGATATGTCCTTTTGTCTTATAGACAAAATATTTAATGAGTTGCTCCAACATCATTCCTTTTAATGCTGATGCCTAGATCGTCGGTCAAGTATTATGAGAAACCGGGTTTCTCGTGAAGATGACAGAAATATCAAGTTTCACCCAAAGAAACCCGGTTTCTTGACCGAGGCACCCAATTACATACCCATGATTTCATATCCAGCATCGACATATAAAACCTGACCCGTGATCCCACTGGCGAGATCACTTGATAAGAAGGTGGCGGTATTGCCAACTTCTAGCTGGGTAACGGTTCGCCGTAGAGGTGCTACCTGCTCCACATGATGAATCATATCCAAGATACCGCCCACCGCTGAAGACGCTAGGGTACGGATTGGACCTGCGGAAATCGCATTGACCCGAATATTACTCGGTCCCAATTCGGCGGCGAGGTAACGGACGCTCATCTCCAATCCCGACTTGGCAATCCCCATGACATTATAATTGGGGATCACTTTCACGCCGCCAAGATAGGTCATGGTGACAATACTTCCTCCCTCCTTCATTAAGGGTTTAGCAGCGGCGGCTAATCGCGTGAGGGAATAGGTACTAATTTCTAAGGCTGTGGTAAACCCTTGTCGCGAGGTTTGGCTAAATTCTCCCGATAAGTCCTCTTTGTTGGCAAACGCCAGACAATGGATGAGGATGTCCAGTTTGCCCCACTGCTTCCCAATCGACTCAAAAGTGGCGTCGATTTGAGCATCATCCTGGACGTTACAGGGTAAGAAGACACTAGGTTGTAGCGGTTCTACCAAGTCTCTGACTTTCTTCTCGAAGCGTCCCTTCTCATCGGGTAAATAGGTGACTCCCAACTCCGCACCCGCTTGGTGCAACTGTTGGGCAATGCCCCAAGCGATTGATCGATTGTTGGCAATCCCAGTCACCAGGGCATTCTTTCCAGTCAAATTCAGCATAAGTATCTTAATTCTTCAAGACAATAAAACAATTCATTAAAGAATAACCGTGTTTGGGCGATGTTCGTTGTATGATAACGCCAAACCGTTAGCTATCAACCCAACTTGCCAGGTGTCCGTTGACATCTCACCTCATTATGTAACAATTAGTACAAAAAACCTATTGGGACTCAGATTAAGTATTCTTGAATACAATATAGAGATCGTTCATTGAGCCGATTTTGGAGTCTTAGGCTTCATCGGCGATCACTTACAGGAAGTCAGTAAGGCTTTGGCGCAAGGGTAATAGGTATGGTCGTAATGCAAGATAGACCGTTAGCAGCTGTGTTCCGTCAAATCGGCGGAAGCTCATTTCCTCCCGTTGTTGAAACCTTTGAACGGGGCAAAACTATTTTTTTCCCAGGAGATCCCGCCGAACGGGTCTACTTTCTAATGAAAGGCGCTGTGAAGCTTTCCCGGGTTTATGAGGCGGGGGAAGAAATTACAGTGGCTTTGTTGCGGGAAAATAGTGTCTTTGGGGTATTGTCATTGATTACAGGTCACCGCTCTGATCGGTTTTACCATGCGGTGGCATTTACCCCGGTTGAACTACTTTCGGCTCCGATTGACCAGGTAGAGCAAGCGCTCAAGGACAACCCAGAACTATCCATGTTAATGCTCCAGGGATTGTCCTCGCGGATTTTACAGACGGAAATGATGATCGAGACATTAGCTCACCGGGATATGGGATCTCGCTTGGTCAGTTTTTTATTGATTCTCTGCCGTGACTTCGGTGTCCCTGGCAAGGATGGGATTACCATTGACTTGAAGCTATCCCATCAAGCGATCGCGGAAGCGATTGGCTCGACACGAGTAACCGTCACTCGTCTACTGGGGGATCTGCGAACGGATCAAATGATTTCTATTCAAAAGAAAAAAATCACGGTTCACAACCCTGTCGTGCTGAGTCAGCAGTTCACGTAGGCGTCGTAGACAATTTACTTATTGCTCAGGTTCATCAATTTTGAAGGCGGGAGGCTTTAGTTGATTCATTTGATGAACTTTAAGCTGCATTGCGTTGGCAATAGTTTGGGCAATTGCCAGTAGGACAAACTCCCTAACTAAGCCGAGACTCTGTTTGAG
>CAKZMA010001488.1 GCA_937127375.1 uncultured Coleofasciculus sp.
GGAATATCCTAATGTATCGCCGTAGTACTATAACGAGGAACCACTTTGGCAAGGTTTACGTCGGCAGAGTGTAAAACTCTCACGCTAACTCTCTTAAGATTAAATCGGAAAACCAAAACAACACAACAATGAACTCAACCTATCGCATACTGACCATTTTTGGATTAATAACTGTCCTGACGGGATTCTCCGAAGCGGTTCACGCCCAACAGCCAATCAGGGTTGTGCAAGAAGCCTCGTCAGAGGAGTTAACAGCCGTGGAACTGTATAACCGAGGCGTCGATAAATTGGAACAGGGTGATTATGCTGGTGCGATTTCTGACTTCGGGGATGCATTACAACTGGAGCCCGAAGATGCGGATACCTATTATAATCGCGGCTACGCTTATCATAGTCTGGGTAATTACGATGCTGCGATTTATGACTATACCCAAGCGATTAAATTAAATCCCGATTTCAGTCAAGCCCATAGTAACCGAGGCTATACCCATTTTGTGCGCCGGGATTATCAAAAAGCGATCGCGGATTTCACGAAGGCGATCGAAATTGATCCGGAAAATGACACAGCATATATTAGTCGCGGGAATGCCTATGATGAGTTGGGAAATTCTGAAGAGGCTCTCAATGATTACGCCAAAGCGCTGGAAATCAACCCCGAAAATGCTCGCCTTTATTATAATCGGGGGCTAACCCGCAATCGCTTGGAACAATATGAAGACGCGATCGCTGATTATACTAAATCAATCGAACTGCAACCCACCTTTGCTGAAGCGTATTACAATCGGGGGCTGACTCAATTCCAATTGGAGAACATTGAAGCAGCGACGGCTGATTTGCAGAAAGCGGCTGAACTTTTCAAAGAACAAGGCAGATTAGACAGTCATCAAAGTGTTGTGAATGCGTTACAAGCGATGCAAGGGGAAGCAAACCCCTGACCCTACTGATTTTAGCTTTTTAGGCTAAATCGAACTAATGTTTCGCGTAATCCTTAATCAGATTTCACTTCATTGTTAGTCCAAAATCGCTGGATTAACAGGGGTGTTCCCGATTTAGGGAATCGCCGCAATTAGCTAACGCTCGATACAGAGACAGCGACGAACATTAATCCACTAACTAAAACTAGAGCCGCAATTCCCAGGAATACATAGGTGCGTTGCTCGGTTTTGGTTGGTGGTTCTGCTTGGTAGACTTTCGGTTCACGGGCAAAGTTATTTAAACGTCCGCCTTCTTCTGTGGTATATGGCATGGATGATAACCTTTTTTACTCAACTTATAGAATTGTAACAAACTCTCAGTATGAATACTCTCTTGTTTGGATAAGAAATTGTTATAGTCGCTAAAAAGCGGTTCTAACCCTCTAATAACCGTTGCACCGAAACCCGAACATCAAGAAATGCCAAGGGCTGAATTTCTCCCGTCGTCAGGGTTAATTGGCGGGTATAGTCACCATCGACAGGTTCACGGAACACTTTCAGGTGTCGGTTTTTTAAGTTGACAACCCAATAGTCCTCAATTCCGGCAGCGGCGTAAGCCCTGCGCTTGATTTGCAAGTCTTTGGCAAGGCTAGTGTTGGCAAACTCAATCAGCAAAAAGACATCTTCAGCGTAGGGATGGCGCTGGCGGTAGATTCGTCCCAGAGGTCTGACGATCGCCAGATCAGGCTCAGGTTCAGAGTTGTTCGGTAGAGTAATAGGACGACCTTCCCGGACTTTAGCGCGATCGCCTAAAAGTTGGCTAAGATAAGTCCCACTTTCATCTCCCAGGTAAGCATGTTCTGGACCCTCCGGGGGCATTTCAATAATTTCTCCGTTTAACAGTTCGACATGACGATTGTCTAAAAGACCCACTTCAATCATGCGGTGGTAGTCATCTAGCGTCCATTTGGCGGTAGTTACGGTCATCAAATTATCCTCCAGATTTTGGGGATTTGATTAATTTTGACGAAGTAATCCTCAAACCCTAACAAAGAACAAAGAACAAAGAACAAAGGACAAATGACAAATGACAAATGACAATCTTAACTAATTGTCCCCGTCAACGGTGAACTCGCACTGGCATAACTTTTAATCGGAATCCGTCCCGCCAGAAATGCCAAACGCCCTGCTTCAGTCGCCATCCCCATCGCTTTCCCCATCGCCACCGGATTTTTGGCTAGCGCGATCGCACTATTCACTAGTATTGCATCTGCCCCCATCTCCATGGCTTGCGCCGCTTCACTAGGCGATCCAATTCCCGCATCTACGACCACAGGAATTCCCGCTTCTTCGATAATAATTTGAATATTTGCCGCCGTTTTAATCCCCTGTCCTGAACCAATCGGCGAACCCAAGGGCATTACTGTGACACACCCCACCTCTTCCAATCGTTTAGCTAACATGGGGTCAGCATTAATATACGGCAGTACCGCAAACCCCTCTTTCACCAGTTTCTCAGCGGCTTCCAAAGTGCCAATCGGGTCAGGTAATAAATATTTCGCGTCGGGAATCACTTCTAACTTGACAAAATTATTATCCTCTTGCCCCAACAACTTTGCCATTTCCCGTCCTAACCGCGCCACCCGCACCGCTTCCTCTGCGGTTTTACAGCCGGCGGTATTGGGTAACATCCAGATTTTTGTCCAATCCAGCGCTTCTGCTAATCCTTCATGACCCGGGGCTTTGGTTTGCACCCGCCGCACAGCTACGGTAACAATCTGACTCCCACTCGCCGCAATACCCTGTTGCATTTGTTCAATGGTGCTGTATTTCCCTGTACCCGTCATCAGGCGGGAGTGAAATGTTCGACCTGCAATGATTAACGGGTCAGATGTCGCTGGTTCTGTAACCGAGGTGGTTTGGGGAAATACGGACGTAATTGGAGAACTGATCATTAAATTTGAGGAGGATTGATGATAAAAGCGATCGTATCGAAAATAGTCTAATAGCGGATCAACAGTTTGCGTTTCCATCCAGTCTGCCAATAGCTGGGCGGTTATTGGGGCGAGGAGAATGCCATTGCGATAATGTCCTGTCGCTAGGGTTAGGTTTTCACAAGGGCTAACGCCCAGGATCGGACACTCATCTGGGGTGGCGGGTCGAAATCCCCACCAGCATTCCCGAATAGACCAATCCTGTAGGGATGGATATAACCGTATTGCCCGTGATAGTAAGGTGTGAATTCCTGCTGGCGTATTATCCGATTGCCATCCCACGTCCTCACTGGTTGCACCAATCAATAATCGCCCATCCCGACGTGGAACTAAGTAGGTATCGGGTCCATACAGCACCCGTTGCAGGGGTAAGGGCTGATGGGGATTGGCTGGTATTTGTACCGACAGCATCTGACCCTTTTTCGGATAAACGGGTAGAGGTAGCAGTTGGTTAGACCAAGCCCCCGTTGCTAAGACATAATGGTCAGCCTGAAATTCACCAACCGAGGTTCTGACGCTACAAACGCGACGATTTTGCTGCTCAATTGCTTCAACGGTTACGCCTTCGCGCAGGTCAATCCCTGATTCTTGAGCGGCTAATCGCAGGGCTTGTGCCAAGGCGCGGTTATCGACTTGCCCATCTTCGGGATACCACCAACCGCCAATCACATCTGCCCCTAAACCGGGTTGATATAGATGAATTGCCTGTTTATCTAACCAATTCCCGACCTCAGGCTCAGAGGCGGAAACATTCTCATAGACGGGGGCGAGAATGCCGCAGGGCAAATATCCTGTCGCCACACCCGTAAGCTGTTCCAGTTTAGTACACCATTGGGAATAGAGCGATCGCGATCGCCCACATAACTCCCGCATCGGACTTTCGGGAATGGCTTCTGCATTAGGAGCTAACATACCAGCGGCGGCTAGAGTCGCTGCTTGTTCAAAGTCGCGGGTTAATACGGTGACTGTCGCTCCCCGCCACTTTAACTCTAGGGCGAGTGCCAAACCAATCACGCCACCACCAACAATTAAAATATCACTGGAAAAGTTCATTAGATAAAACGTTAGACGCGCCCTAGCCAGTCCGTACAGATTTGGTCAATCACGTTACCAGAGAGCCGTAATCGGTTCGGACTCCTCTGTCGCTTCACCCGCGCCTGTATCCGCTTGACCCACTGTGGTTTGAGGGGCTTGAGCTGTACCCTGATTATTTTGGGCTTGATTAATCGTCGCCGGAGCCTGAGCCGTTGGCTGAGTTCCCGTTGCTGCTTGAGGTTGTTGTGTTGCCCCTTGGTCGGTTGCCGTGTCTGGAACCGACTCGATAATTTGGTTAGCTGTGCGGTTTTCGCCCCCAAAGAGTTCTCCCAAAAACGGAAAGGATACTCCTTGCCAACCTAAAGCTGCTCCGACTACAACGGCAGCAATGACCACTAATCCAATTAATTTTAATTTATTCATGTTTGTTTCCCTGTAAACTCTACAGGACTTATGTCCCACCTACATATTAGATAGT
>CAKZMA010001489.1 GCA_937127375.1 uncultured Coleofasciculus sp.
GCATTTAACATGACATCTAGGTCTAACTCAAATCCATAGACTGCATCGGGTAAACTCAATTGAACTCGAAGCTGGGGATGCAGTTGCCCAAATCTGCCCAAGCGATCGCCTTGTATCCATAAGGAAGCGGTAC
This sequence comes from uncultured Coleofasciculus sp., assembly GCA_937127375.1. Lineage (GTDB taxonomy): Bacteria > Cyanobacteriota > Cyanobacteriia > Cyanobacteriales > Coleofasciculaceae > Coleofasciculus. The sequence continues at coordinate 134 of CAKZMA010001489.1, forward strand.
GCCCTGGATGCAGGCGCGAATCCTGGCGATCGGGTTGATATTCCACGGTTAATCCTAAGCGTTCAAAGACGCTTTCGATGATTCCCTTCGCTTCATACCAACTCATCGGCGCATCTTGTCCGCCTCTAGTCCATTTCCCCTGACTGGGATCACCACCCAAAATTCCCGCCACGCGATCGCTTTCAGCAAATCCATCTTCGTCACGCCAGAAAATTCGCCCGATTTCAAACCCATTCAATACCCCATTCCCTTGTTCGAGGTTGTACTGGGCGACTTCGATTAATCCTGAGAGTAAGTCAGTACGCAGGGCAGAATATTCCACAAATAGAGGATTAGATAGGCTAATTTGCTCCTCTTTTTCTTCCGGTTTCACGAGGGAATATTGCAGCAATTCCGTTAATCCAGATGCACGGAAGGCTTCCCGAATCTTGCGGATTAAAACCTGGTCAATCGATAGATAACCCGGTTCGGTTTTCGGCGGTAAATCTTCACAAAACTTATCATAGCCGTAGAGACGGGCAACTTCTTCAATCAGGTCGATTTCCCGTTCTAAGTCTCGGTAGCGGTAGGGGGGAACCGTGACCATCCATTTTACCGCCTCGTCGGATTCGACAGACTCCAGTTGACATGCCAACGCCGTGAGAATGCGTTCAACGTCATCGGGCTGAATGTCACCAATCTCATCACCCAAATCCACTGGACCGAGTACCTGATTCACCCGTTCTAGGCGTAATTCAATCGATCGCACCCAACTATCTGGATCAGGGCGGGTATCGGCGACTTCTTGGACAATGGGTTTACCCTGGGCGAGTTCTTGGATTAACGCGATCGCTCGTTTAGCCGCGATGCCTAATTCGGCTTGATTGACGCCCCGTTCGTAACGGGTGGATGCCTCCGTGCGTAAGCCTTGAGAGCGGGCGGAACGACGAATGGCAACGGGTTCAAACAGGGCGGCTTCTAGAACCAGATTCTCTGTTCCCTCATGGACTTCGGTTTCCTCACCACCCATCACTCCTCCTAGCGCCACGGGGCGATTATTGGCGGTAATTAATAGAGTTTGGGCATGAAGGGTGCGGGATTGACCATCTAGAGTCGTTAGCGATTCCTCTCCCTTAGCAAAGCGAACCCCGATAGTTAAGGATTTGTCACCTGCTACTTGTTGTAAGCGATCGCGGTCAAAGGCGTGGAGAGGCTGACCCCATTCCAACAGAATATAGTTGGTAATATCTACAACATTATTAATCGGTCGTACACCGGCGGCTTGTAAACGCTGTTTTAACCACGTTGGCGAGGGTTGAATTTTCACGCCTTCAATAACTGTACCGATATAAGCAGGACTTGCTTTCGGGTCAGCAATTTTCAACGTCAACCCACCCGTACCTTGAGGAATCGTCAACTCTGGCGTTTTTGGCAGGTTCAAAGATGCACCTGTCAGGGCGGCGACTTCACGAGCCACCCCAACCATACTCAACGCATCCGCCCGATTCGCCGTTGCGGTCAAATCCAGGATCACATCCGTAAGTCCCAGGAGAGGACGAGCATCACTCCCCACTTGTAGCGTCTGTGCCTCAAAGATGTGAATTCCTTCCGACTCTTTTTCCAAGCCAACTTCTGCCAAGGAACAAATCATGCCCTCGGAACGCACTCCCCGCAGTTTCGAGGAGCGAATTTTCAAATCCACCGTGGGCAGGTAAGTCCCTACCGTAGCTACAGGGACATAAGCCTCTGCCCGGACATTAGCCGCGCCACAGACAATGGTGACTGGATCATTGGCGTCTCCAATATCAACTTGAGTGACTCTCAGCTTATCGGCATTGGGGTGAGGCTGCACATCCAGAACCTTCCCCACAACTACGCCATCGGCTAACTGCCGCTGATCCTCAATATCCTCGACCTCAAATCCAGCATTGGTGAGAATTTCCGCAATTTCTTGGGGAGCTAGGGTCACATCCACCAGTTCCCGCAGCCAATTTAAAGAGATACGCATTAATTTCTTGCTTTTACCGACCTCAGCTTAGATGCAGTTCCGTTACTGTTGATCTCACTATACCCGATTTGTTATTCGTCATTTGTCATTCGTCAGGGAACAGGGAACAGGGAACAGGGAACAGGGAACAGGGAACAGGGAATAGGCAATGATCCCCCAGATCCCCCAGATCCCAGACGTAGCATGCTACGTCTCTACATGCTCCCCCGACTTGCGACACTTTACCCATTCTTCACAAACAGAGGACAATCTTTATCAAGACTTTATCCAAAAAAGACTCAAATCAATGCGTTATTTGGGCATCTGTGCCTAAACGACAGGATAAACTAAGATATCCTGTAGATAGATAAGATTGCTTACCAAGGCTTACCAAAGCGAGGGTGCATTCGGCGGTGCGTTTCCCACTAAAGTCAACTATAGATCTTAATAGATAAGCCGGGTGCTTCGATCACAATTGAGAAAGCTTTCGTCCTAGCCCGGACAAACGCCCCATTGGTGATGCTGAATGAGCTACTGCCTAAATCCTGACTGTCCTCAGCCCAAAAATCCGCTGCACGTCACTAGCTGTCAGGCGTGTGGTCATCCTATTATGTTGCGAAATCGCTATCGTGTGCTAAAAACCCTAGGTCAAGGCGGATTTGGCGCTACGTTTTTAGCCAGAGATGAGTCTCTTCCTGGCAATCCCAGTTGCGTCGTTAAACAACTTCGTCCCGCAACAACCACATCACAGGTTCTGGAAATGGCTCAAAAGCTATTTGAGCGAGAAGCCAGAACCCTCGGCAAGATTGGTAATCATCCTCAAGTTCCCCGACTGTTGGATTTTTTTCAAGACAATCAGCAGTTTTATTTGGTACAGGAGTATATTAGTGGACTCACGTTACAGCAAGAAATTAAACAATGTGGTCCCCTCTCAGAAGCCGGAGTCAAGCAATTTCTGAGTGAAGTTCTCCCCCTGATTAAATATATCCATAGCCAAGAGGTGATCCACCGGGATATCAAACCGGCTAATTTAATTCGACGAGAGCAAGACCGAAAACTGGTCTTGATTGACTTTGGTGCGGTTAAAGATGAAGTCAACCAAGCCGCCGTTGCCAATACCTCTGATCAAACCGCCTTGACAAATTTTGCCATTGGGACTCCCGGTTTTGCTCCGCCGGAACAAATGGCATTGCGACCCGTTTATGCCAGTGACATTTATGCTCTTGGCGTAACTAGCGTGTATTTACTCACCGGAAAATCGCCAAAAGATTTAGATTACAATCCCTCAACTGGTGAAATGGTCTGGCGTAAATCTGTGCAAGTCAGCGATCATTTTGCGACTGTGTTGAAAAAAATGCTGGAGGCTTCTGTTCGTCATCGCTATCAAACGGCAGAAGAGATTCTCAGAGCGCTAGACTTAGAACCTTATTTTGATAGTTTGGTTCAAGGAATGGCAATGCCGACCTCTGGGCTATCGAATACAAATACAAATGACAATTCCACCGAAGTTCAAGAGGTAGACTCACCCAGTTCTCCTTCCTCTCCTTCATCGGCGACCCAGAAGTTAGCGGAGGCGATTCGTAGGCGTCGTGAACGACGGGAACGTAGTCGTCCGGGTTCTCCTAACACCATGGGTAATGGTAATCCCCGCAGTCAATTTATATCGAGGTCAGTGACAGAAATTCATACAGGGAATATACCATCGAGCCAAAGTTTTGCCAGCAGTAGACCCAAAAAACTTGATGCTAATGGTGTGTTAACGGCATATATGAAAGGTCGGAGAGATTTTGCTTCCCATGATTTAAGTGGGTTAGATTTACAAAAATCGGATTTATCTGGCGGGATTTTTTACCAGTCCAAGTTAACTCGCATTAATTTACAAGGTGCTGATTTATCCAGTGCTGATTTTGGTCAGGCAAGCTTAACTCGGGCAAATTTGCGAGATGCCAATTTAGGACGGGCTTATTTGAGCAATTCGGATTTAGAGGGGACAGATTTACGCGGGGCAGATTTAAGTTTTGCTTATCTGAATCATGCCAATCTTAAGGGGGCAAATCTCTGTGGCGCGAATCTTGCCAATGCCAAAATTACGGAGGAACAGTTAGCTTTAGCTAAAACGAATTGGGCAACAATTATGCCGAATGGCAAGCGAGGTCTTTGGTCATAGTCATTTGTCATTTGTCCTTTGTCATTCATCATTTGTCCTTTGTCATACTCGCTTCGCGAGAAGCAAGCTACGTCATTTGTCATTCAGCTAATATCAGTACCCGTACAATTGATATTGGTTGGCTTCATGGAACTCTATGGAACTTGATGATCTTGTGCGACTCAATCGCGTCATTCGCGTCATTGGCTTTGACGACGCACCGTTTTCTCGTCATGCCAGCGCCAAAGTGTCCATTGCGGGAGTGGTTTGTGCGGGAACGCGCTTTGAGGGGATGGTTTGGGGAGAGGTGGAACGAGATGGCTGGGATGCGACGGATAGGATTGTTCAGCTATTAGTTGGGCGGAAGTTCTTACCCCAACTGCATGTTTTGCTGTTGGATGGTATTGGTTTTGGTGGCTTTAATTTGATAGACTTGCCCCAGCTTTGCGATCGCCTGAGTCTCCCCTGTGTGTCTCTGATGCGGCGTATGCCTAATGTAGAAGCAGTCAAACAGGCAATTCATCGTTTACCTCAACCTGAACAGCGTCTCCACCTCCTGCAACGCGCTGGAACCATTCATTCTTATCCCCCTTTCTTTTTTCAGGTTTGTGGTGCGAATCCCCAAGTTATCGCATCGGTTCTAGAGCGTGTAACGGACTGTGGTAAAGTCCCCGAAGCCTTACGTTTAGCTCATCTAATCGGTGCGGCTGTGGTTAAGGGCGAAAGTAGCAGTTCGGCTTAGGATTTGGGTAAATCTCAAGTGTTGCTGGCTTAACAGGTAGTATCTTGTTGGATAATCGTTATTTTATTTATGAAGTCGTCGGTTTGCGTCAGAGTGCAGCTACCGACACCCTCAACTACCCCATTCGTCGGAGTAGTTCTGTCTTGATCAGAGTTCCGTACAGCCGCATGAACCAAACGATGCGGCGAATTTCCCAATTAGGTGGCAAGATTGTCAGCATACGAAGCCTAACTCCTCACACAGAGCAAGAGAGTTCCTTCGCTTGGTGGGTAGAAATTGTCACCGCAGAACCTGCGGTCACTTACTACTTTGGACCTTATGATACTCCAGAAGAAGCCGCGTCTTATGAAGCGGGTTACATTGAGGATTTAGAACAAGAGGGCGCTCAAGGGATCGCCGTGACGGTTAAATGGTGCAAGCCCGAAAATTTAACTATTTTTTAAGCTCTCTGGGTCAGATCGCGTCAATTTTGACTAGGATCACGGTGATATTGTCCCGTCCGCCTTTGTCTTTAGCGGCGGCAATTAGGTTAGCGGCAATCTCTTCGCCATCCCCATTGGATTGGAGATGGGACGCGATCGCGGTGTCCGAGAGTTCCTCAGTCAGTCCGTCGGTACAAAGGAGCAGGAAATCTCCTGACAGAATCTCCATGGACTCGACATCAACTGACTTTAAGTCCTTGCGACCTAGACATTGGGACAACACATGACGCCAGGGATGCGTTCGCGCCTGTTCTGGAGTCAGATCCCCAGCTTTCATGGCGCGTGCTACCCAGGTATGGTCATCCGTCATTTGTTCGAGTTTTAATTGTCGCCATCGATAGAGGCGAGAATCACCCACATGAGCCAGCCAAGGCTGACCTTTACGGAAGATGACCACGACAGCCGTCGTGCCCATGTCTGCCCGTTCGGGATGCTTTTTTTGATCCTCTAAGATTGCCTGATTAGCATCGTAGAGGGCTTGTTCCAGTAACGTTTCCGAAGGGACTGACTCTAGCCATTGCCGCTCTAAACGTGCCTGAATGACCTCTGTAGCCAGTTGGCTGGCTTCCTGTCCCCCGGCATGACCGCCCATGCCGTCGGCGACAATGAAAAAGCGTCCCTTCGGATCGATGTAGTAATAGTCCTGGTTTACGGTACGAATTAAGCCCGGGTCAGTGAGACCCGTAAAGCGACATTTCATAAAGTTTGTGCTGGCGTCAATAACCTTATGGGAGTTATAACATGCGATCGTATCGGTCGAGTCTTCGGAGTAAACGAATTAGGGCAAAAGCGATCGCGGCGGCGACTAACGCCACAACTAATGCCAGCCCGACTTGACCATTAACAAATAAGATCGTAGCTGACAATGTGAATGCACTGAGTAGTAACGCATAGTTTGTTCCTATCTGAATGCTACTCATGCGGCGCAAGATCCGATCCGACTCGATAGAACGAACCCGTAGACGTATATCTCCCCGTTCTAATTTTTCAATCGTATCCTCAATCCGCCGAGGTAATCCCAACGCCGTATTACTCACTTGAGCCGCTTGGCGTCCCAATTCATTCAAGAATGTATTACCCTCAGGGCTATTACCGTTAGTCATGATTTGCAGAGCAAAAGGTTTTGCCACTTCCATAAAGTTAAATTCTGGGTCTAAGCCCTTGCCCACTCCTTCCAAGGTGGAAAAGGCTCGCATCACAAACGTGAAGGTTGCCGGAAAGCGAAATGGCTGACCATAAGCTATTTCATAGAGATCGTCGCTAATTTCACTCACCGACTGATTCTCAAATGGCTTATCCATAAAGTGATCCAGCATATACTGAATCGAACGCCGCACCGGACCCATATCATCAACCGGAGACAAGGCACCTAATGCGACCAAAGACTCAACAACTCGACTGGCATCTTTTTGGGCAACGCCAAAAAGCGTCTGCATTAACCCTTCCCTGACATTTGCCTTAATCCGCCCCATCATGCCGAAATCATAGAAGATCAATGAGCCTTCCGGACTAACCGCAATATTGCCGGGATGGGGATCGGCATGGAAAAAACCGTCATTGAGCAACTGCTGTAGGTAAGCTTTTGCCCCTAGTTGAGCCAGCAGTTTCCGATCCAATCCAGCGGCTTCTAGTGCCTCGTAGTGACTAATCTTAATTCCTGGAGCATACTCTAGGGTTAAGACTCGATTTGAGGTATAGCGCCAATAGACACGCGGAACTTTTACCCAATCGTAGGTGCGGAAATTACGGCGGAAGGTATCAGCATTGCGCCCTTCACTAAGATAATCAATCTCTTCCCAAAGAATGCGACAGCATTCTTCATAAATGCCCATCCAGTCTCGACCTCGACCCCAATCGGGGTGATTTTGGAAGTAACGGGCAATCCCCTTGAGAATTTGTAGGTCTATCGTAAACAGTTTCCGCAAGCCCGGTCGTTGTACCTTGACCACAACCTCTTCCCCACTCTGGAGTTGAGCTTTGTGGACTTGTCCTAAACTGGCTGCTGCTAGAGGAATCGGATCAAAATTGTCAAAGAGTTCACTTACAGATTTCCCTAAATCTTTCTTGACAATTGCCTCGGCTTGATCGTAGTTAAAAGCGGGGACGCGATCCTGTAGTTTAGACAGTTCCTCTACATATTCACCAGGGAATAAGTCAGAGCGAGTTGAAAATAGCTGTCCCACCTTGATGAAGGTTGGACCTAACTCTAAAAACGTATCTCGAATCCAGATTGCCTGTGTCTTACGACGAGCCGCCTGTTTTGCATCGGTCATACCCCCTGGATAGCTCCAAGGTTTGCCGTTGAGCCACAACTGGAAGAGGAGGGTTAAAACAAATGTCCAAATATCGACAAATCGTCGATGTCGGGAATAGTTTTCCCGATTCCAACGATATGCCTTGTCTTGGTTTATCCCTCTTAGGGAACGTTGGCTAGACACCTGGCGTTCCTTATATTGTTTGAGGTTGACATAGTTATCAGAAACAGCAGACACCTAGATTCCTGAATGATGGTCTCCTCTTAATCTTAATAAAAATTCAAAATCTTTGAAAGCTAAGCACACCCCAAGCGAGTATCTGTAATACCAAATCTGGGGTGACTACCCCCTTTTTGGTAGAGACAAGGCAGATGGCTCCAAGGCAGATGGCTCCAAGGCTTCAAGGAATTTGCCGTCATGCACGCTTGCTGTTACCTCAACCTGGAAATACCTCCAGGATCACTCAAATCAAGTCACTGATTCATTGCGATAGAGTTGTAGCTCAGTCCGCAGGCGGGCAATTTCAGCTCGTAACTCGTCAATAGTAGCTTGTAGGTCAACGGATTGAGAACCAGTCGAAACAGTAGTACTAGAAGAGCGATCGCCCATGGCGATTTCCATTTCCTGTTGCGCCCTTTCCATGACTTGCTCAGTAAACTGTTGCAAATGCTCTCGCTGTTCAGCATCAAATTTGCCAAGTTCGCTCAGAGCATTCGTTAAGGAGTCTTCTACGCGATCGCCCAGAGTTTGAGCTAGCGATCGTCCTACAAAAAAGGCATGAATGACTGGATTGCTCATTGGGAAAATATTGTGGGTATCTGTAACGAATTATAACGTGCTTGAAACCCGCCCCGACAAACCAGGTTCCCAACTAGCGCAGCCAAGGGTCAAAACATTCCCTGTTCCCTGTTCTCTGTGCCCTTTTCTCTGACAAATTTTGGAGGTTCGGAAACGGGCCAATCGCTACGGGGAGGAAAGGTTTGTTGGGTATGCAAAATCGTTGCTCCAGGTTCACTTGGTTGATTGAGTCGTACAGCACAACCGAATCCAATCCCGGCTGACGCCGCGATCGCTCCTGTCATGAACAAGGCTTGTAACGGTATTGAGGCTTTGGTTTGGGGAGGTTTGAGGTTTGAATGTAGAGACGTGCCATGGCGCGTCTTTGACCCAACGCTAGGCTCATCGGGAAACGGGTTTGTAGGGGCGGGTTTAGGAAATTTTGTTTCGCTATTGATGGTAACGTTTGTACAAAACCCGCCCTGACTCAAGGTTGAGTGTTGACTCTTTGCTCCCCTTGATGGCACAGGGTTAACCTTGGACTTGCCAGGTAGGGAACCTACTTTTGACTTTGGCTGGTTTTCCACTGGCTGAGTGGTTATCGGTTCAAGGATAGTAACAGACTCCTGAAGGGGAAGCTGCTTTAGCCAAGTGTCTATCGTTTGGGGACGGTTTTTGGGGATGAGTTCTAAACCGTACTGTAATGCTTGTTGAATGGTGGGACTCAATTTAGACGGGGCTGGCGAGAGTGAGGAAAATAGACAATTGTCTCCCTGGGCTGATAACCTCTGTCGCACAGGTGCGGGTAAGGGAGGATATCCGGTGAGTAAGCAGTAGAATGTGGCGGTTAAGGCATAGATATCAGTTTGCCGCGTCGCTGTGTTTGCCAAGGTGTTGTCTTCTGGAGGAGCATAGCCAGCAGAGAGGAAGCTGGCGTAGGTTTGTTTGATGCCTGGGGTGAACTCATAGAGCATCCCAACTTCACATAACACAACGCGATCGCTATCCTGACGCCGAATAATGTTTTTAGGTTGGATATCTCGGTGTAGTAACTCGACTTGGTGTAGAACCTTTACCGCATCACTGATTTGACGGATATAGTTGATCGCCTCAGCCTCTGGCAAGGAACCCGCTTGCAGAACGTCTGCCAATGTCTGTCCGGGGATATACTCCATAACCAGATAGGGATATCCCTTGTCCTCAAAATAGTCGAGGACGCGAACTAGATGAGGATGCTGGCAGTAGTTCAAGCGTTTGGCAATGTCTAAAAATTGCTGCTTGAATTGATTAACATTTGGATGCTGGCGCAGCGCTGCACCTAGGGTTTTGATCACAACCGATTGACCTAACTCTGTATCGGTTGCTTTATAGGTGAGACTGAAAACACCCGCACCCAGTTGGGTACTGAGAACATATTTCCCTTTGTTTAAAGCCCGTCCTGCCTTCAAGTTCATAAAAATTCACTCCCCACAAGCACAAATAATGCTATAGCCTAGATGGAGTATATCCAAATTTTGGTCAGGTTTTTGGTGTAGCGACGGTTGCTGTTAAAAACTCTTCGGGACAACTCGCCCTCTTTTGTATTGATGAGAGTCAATACTTTAAGGTGACTGGATGAACGAAGAATCACCCGTGCTTCGACGCGGGTGATTGTCAATTAGAGCAAGGATAATGCTGATCTAAAAATGCTTTGGCATCTGCTTTATTCTTAATCACGCTATCCAAAGTTGCGGCTAACAGGGCATCTAATATCTCTTTATAGTGTGGTCCTGGCTTATACTCCAAACCTTTGAGATCATTGCCATTAAGAGGAGCTTGCACGGTTGCCAAGTTTGTGAAATAGTGCCACAACTTGCGCCGAATTGCTCTAGAACTGTGTACGGCAATCAAAACCAAGGTAGGTAATTTATACTGACGTAGCAGCAATACGACTTCACTGGGATGCTGACATTGGGGTAGAGACTCCACCACTTCGGTTTGGGCTTGTCCGAGATGCTGAAGTCGCTCAATACTATCATTAGGCAGTTGTAACTTTTTTGCCACCTTGCCGCGTTCTTGAGGGTCTAGATAGGCAATTAACACCTCTAGACGCATCTGCCAATGTTTTAGGGTTTGGTCAGGGTCAAAGCGTCGTAACCAACGGTCAATTAGACGAACCCGCCACCATAACAATGAGTCAAGCTTTAAGCTGGGATGAAGACAGCGCAATGCTCCGAGTGAGCCGATGAGTTGGAATGCCCGTTGCCAATAAGGGGCTTCTAGGATGTACTTTAATTCGGCTTTCAAGCGGGTTTCTAGAGCAGGCGCTCGCGTATTTGCTCCTAGCGATCGCTCATAAACACCACTCTCTAGTGCATACTGGATATAGTCTTTAGTCTGGGGTTCCAGTTCAAAGCCTAAGCGCACCGCAAACCGCACCGCTCGATAAATCCGGGTAGGATCTTCGATAAAACTATTAGCGTGCAAGACGCGAATTTGACGCGATCGCAAATCCAACATCCCGCCAAAAAAATCCAGTAGGGGCAACGCTTCACCTCGCCTTCCGGTCAGTCGGGCTGCCATGGCGTTAATGGTAAAATCTCGTCGATAGAGATCCTGGCGAATAGAACTGGCTTCCACTTCTGGATTCGCCGCCGGATAAGGATAAAACTCAGTTCGGGCAGTGGCAATATCAATCCACAGGGAATCCAGCACCGGGTCATTATGCCACAGTAATGCTGCCGTTTGAAACGCCCCATGCACATCTAAGCGAGCATTCGGATACCGTTCTCGCAAGGCTTTCGCCAAAGTTACACCTGCACCCACATCAGCCGCCCGATGAAACCCATCAACCACCAAATCCACATCTTCTAAGAGCAGCGGTTGGCTCTCATCCGCCAGCAAAATATCCCGAACGGCTCCCCCCACCACATAGAGATGCCAACCCCGTTCCTGGGCTTCCTGGGCGGCTTGAGTGAGCAATTGCCACAGGGTAGGAGCAAGGCGTTCCCGCATATTTAACAGGCGGGATGAGGGATAGGTCATCTGGATGGGGCAAGTCTCTCCCCAACGCTCTTGCTCTTGGCGCAATTGTCGCAGGACATCGGTACGAGTGACAATCCCGACTAACTGCCCATTCTCTAACACGGGTAAGCGTCCAATATCATAAGTCACCATCAGCGACTCAATTTCGGGTAGTGAGGTTTGGGGGGTAATGGTTTTCAGGTTTCGGGTCATATATCCTTTAACTGGGGCATGACCTAAACCGTGATGCAGTGCCAAATCAATATCTCGCCGTGAAATAATCCCAATTAACTGGTCATTTTGATCAACAACAGACAGTCCAGAATGGCCATAACGCAGCAAAATCCGCTGCGCTTCGCCAACGGTGGTATCTGGGCGAATGGTTCGCACCGGGGAGGACATTAACTCTAGGGCGCTTAGGGGTTGGGGAATTTGTTCCTTGAATTGATCAACGAGTTGGGGCAAAACCTCTGGGGGATTTTCATGGCGTAGGGTGACAGCGGCGGCTTGAGAATGCCCCCCTCCACCTAGGGGTTGTAAGAGCGCATTTAAATTCGTGCCAGGAATTCGCGATCGCCCGATAATCGTCAGGCGGGATGATTTTGAGTGTTGATAGTTGGATTCACTCCCATCTTCTAGACGTTCCACCGGAACGTCTCTAC
>CAKZMA010001490.1 GCA_937127375.1 uncultured Coleofasciculus sp.
TTTTCCTTAAAAAGTAAGTTGCATACACCCTCTAGAAGTCTTTGAGAGGAAGATGTATTGATCGCATCTACAGTGCTTTGTCTGACGCCGAACAACTCGCGACTCAGAGAATTTTCCTCAAGTTAGTTGATATTGGCACAGATACAAAATCTGGAACAGACTGGAAACCTGTACGACGACGCGCTAACCGCTCAGAATTTAGTGAGCCGCTAGAGCAGACTGTTTTAACTCAGTTAGTGAATCAAAACCTGCTGGTGAGTAATCGGGTAAAAGAGTCTCAAGACAGTACAATCGAGATCGCCCATGAAGTGTTACTTACCTCTTGGAAAACTCTAAATACTTGGATCACGGAAAACCGTCAGGCGATCGCCCTGCGTAACCGTTTGAACGATGATGTGATTCAGTGGCAAAAGACACAATCATCGGAGGATTTGTGGTCAGGATCTCGCTTAGAGCAGGCTTTAGAACTGAGACTGAATGAAACTTTTAATCAGGTTCTTGGAGGGTTTAGTCCAACCACAAACCAGTTTTTAGATGAAAGTCGGGATAAGCGCGATCATCTGGAAAAAGAGAAGCTGAGAAGGACTCAGTTAACAGCGATCGCTGCTGTCATAGTCGCAGCGTTATTAGGCGTTTTCTGGTTAAGAGCTGAACGATTGCGCCAGGAAACCAAACTAAGACAAGATATTGCTACGGCTAGAAATTTACTCATAACACAACCAACTCAAGGTTTGGTATCAGCAATTCAAGCAGTTGGCGCAAGTTACTCTAATTTTACTGATTTATTAGGAGCTGCTGAATCCAGTCTTTATAGCGCATTAGAAGCATCCAGAGAAGTTAATATTCTTCGAGGGCATGATGGAGCAGTTACTTCTGTAGCAATTAGCAAGAATAACCTCATTGCTAGTGCAGGAATTGATGGCAAGATTTGCCTTTGGAAAAAAACTGCCGATAATTCACTCGGTTGTCAAAAGTTGCAAGATCATAGCGGAGCAGTATTGACCATTACTTTCAGTCCTGATGGAAAAAACCTGGTAAGTGGTGGGGAAGATGGACAAATTTTGGTATGGAATCTAGAAAATTACGCTGCATCACCTATTTTACAAACTCCGAACTCACCCATTCGGGCTTTGGTGTTTCATCCACAACACAATAATACTCTCTACAGTGGTGGGGATGACGGTACGGTAAGGGAATTCAATATTAATCCTAGTCAAGACAGTGCTGATGTTCGGGTGATTGGTAATCGTCCAGGTGCTGTGACTGCGATCGCTGTCAATCCTGAAGGGAAGACTCTTGTAGTAGGAGGAGAAGGACATTCCTTAAGACTTTGGAATTTGGAAAGACTAGATATTGAACCACAAATATTAAGTGTAGTAGGGCGTAATGAGCCAGAACTGGCAGATATGCGACAAGTTGTTGGGCAAGTAACATCTATCGTTTTTGCTAAAGATACATCGAATCATCAGTTAATTGCTAGTACAGCACTGGGGAATGAACCCCATCGAGATACTATTCACATCCTCAGCATTGACCAGTCAAATGATTATACTCAACCAGTTAGTATCCAAGCCCATGAGTTTAATTCCTATGCATTAGCTTTTAATCCTGAAAATAACCAAATAATTAGTGCTGGCGATGATGGAACTATAAGATTTTTTCAGTTTTCGTATAGATTTAATAAATGGAATGAGCTTGACTATCCATTACTAGGGCATAGCGGTGGACGCATCAATGAAGGAAAAACTGATTTATTGAATAGATATGGAGGCTTAGAACAGCCTAATATAAACACTCTAGCTCTTAGTGATAATTATAATACTATTGTCAGTGGTGGAAATGATGGAACTGTTATAATTTGGGATATTGAACCTTTCACTGGCATTAGAAAATCAAAAGTAATTGACGATATTAAAGGGTATGAATTAAAGACGGTAAAGGTTAATATATACGAGTCGATTGATGATCCCATTCGGCGGTTTAACCCCTCTGATTTAAATACAGGATGGTTAGAAATAACCCAGGAAAGAGCATATTTAATATTACGAAAAGTTGCAGATACATCAGCCGAACCCAAATTTAACCAAAAACTCTATCCTGAATATTTTTTCAGTGATGATGCCCAATATATCGCAACGGTAGATAAAAATAACAACATCCAAGTTCTTGACAAGCAAGGAAATGCTTTAGGGTCGGATTTTGCTATTGGTAATGGCATAAATACAATCGCACTGAGTTTCGACTTCCTTCCAAGTTTTACCAGGTAGATGGGATACTGTTTTAGATATTGCCTGTCGCCGCCTTCGTCATCATCCTATCCTGACTAATCCCCAAGATGAGATTGCCAGAAGTGCCAGGGAAACGTGTCAGAGTTATGCTCCAAGCTGGCAAGCCGAATGATTGAAAGAGGTGTTAATGCTTGGTCAAAGTATTGGTGATTTGGCGTTTGTTCTGTGGGCTAAGAAATAGAGCGATCGCGTCGGCTCGTAGTTGCGCTGTGTTCGCCGACAATTCATTTGATCGCCACACCAAAATACTCTATGCCATGTTTGGCGCTTGACCCAACTAAATCAGGAGCGTTTGTCCATTGCACTTCCTCCAGGAATCCCCCAAGTTGCTCAGGCAGAATACTCCACAGCCATGGTTCCCCACCTACCTTGAGAATCCAAAGCACAAGTCCCGTCCAATCGCCAGCATCGGGCTGTCCGTCCGCACCCGTGCCAACATAGGTAAAGGCAATCCGACTCCCGACACCGGTCATCGCCGCACATTGGCGAAACAACTCCTGGGGAGCTGGGGGAGACAGATACATCAGCAGACCTTCAGCGATGATCACGGTAGATGCGGTTGTATCCCATAATCTATTAGTCTTCAGAACATCGACCAGTTTTCGTTGACCGAGATCCTCTGCCAACAAATAAAGATTCTCTCTGTCACCCATCCGTTCAATTCCCTTTGCTTTCAAGACGGCTGTGCCAGGATGATCGATCTCAAAAAAGTTAACCTCTGTAAATTCCGATGCCAGACGCCAACTCAAGGTATCATATCCGGCTCCCAAGACAAGAACCTGTGACGCCCCGGAACGAATTCCTTCCCTCACCTGACGTTCACAGAACGCTTTTCTATGTCCAAAGGCTTCAAATTGTCCTTTCATCATCCAGTCAAAAGCCTCGTACACCCAAACCATTCTGCGGGAACGAGACCATTGAACGGCAGTGGCACTAACCGCACCCGATGCTACCAGTAAATCTGCGGTCGCGTTGACAATTCCGGCTGGCAGTATCTTTTCCATTCCGGGCTTCGCGCCCAGAGTGACAATGTTCAGTGCTACCTTACGCGCTGTGTTACTGGGTTTGTCTTTGTACATTTATTTGAATTACCTATCAGAAAAATGACGCTCAAGATTGCTACAAGGCTAGTTATAGATATTTTTTAAGGACACCTGGGTATAATTCCTCATAATTATACTAAGGACCATTTGCTTATGAGGAATCCATTCATTTAGCGGTTTAATGACCAATGACAGTGAACTGGTTCGCTTTCTATCTATTGTCAAAGATGAAGAGGGTGGCATAAGAAAAGCGATTAAAGTTGGAAAACTCTAAAATGATGAATAATGATGCGATCAATACTGTCCTACACTATCCTTGGACAGCCCGATATGCCAAGTTTCTGGCGTTGATTCTGCTCTACGG
>CAKZMA010001491.1 GCA_937127375.1 uncultured Coleofasciculus sp.
GCTGATACTTCACCCCCATTGAGTCAACAGCATAACCATTAGCATCAAACTCTAGCACATCCCCATAAGCACTCATCCACCCGGTCACGTTTGCCGGAACCCCAGCGACTATAGCATAAGCGGGTACATCCTTTGTCACCACCGCCCCCGCCGCTACAAACGCATACTCATGTAACGTCACCCCACAGACAATCGTCGCATTTGCGCCAATACTCGCCCCCCGCTTAACTAACGTCGTCCGATAATCCTCACTGGTATTCCGAGGAAACTCACAGCGCGGCGTCTTGATATTCGTAAACACCATACTCGGACCACAAAAGACATACTCCTCCAGAATTACCCCCTGATATAGAGAAACATTATTCTGAATCTTACAGCCATCCCCCACAACTACATTATTCGCTACAAAAACATTTTGCCCCAAAGAACAATTTCGACCAATCTTCGCCTTGCCCATAATATGGCAAAAGTGCCAGATTTTCGTTCCTGCACCAATCTGGGCACCCTCATCCACATAAGCTGATTCGTGGACGAAATAATCAGCCACCCATCGCCTCCTGCGCCTTTGCCAAAATTTCCACCACGGCTACCCCATTCCAACCATCGGAACGAGGGCGTTCCCGAGTTTTCAGACAGTGCAAGAAATGTTCACACTCAATTTTCAGCGGTTCAGATGTTGCCACCTGCACACACCAATTCCCTTGATCGCGATTCTGCAACTGATCATCAACACCCTTGTCGTACACCGTAACGGTTTGCAAGACCTCATCGTAAACCAACATTTGCTCACTGGCAATCACCACTGTCGTCCGTTGCAGTAGGGGCCAGTACCAGGAACAATGAATATGGGCGGTCTTACCCAGCTCAAACTCAAGGTCTACATGGACATTATCCTCAATCTTAGGCTGTAACATCCCATGACCGTGAGCTTGCACCGTTTTCACCAAAGGATTGCCTAACAAATCCAGTACCACGGAAATATCATGGGGAGCAAAGGACCACCAAACATTCTCCTGAGTGCGAACCTTACCCAGTTTCGCCCGTTGGGTTGCCACATGCAACACCTCTCCGGCTTTCCCACTGGCTAAATAATCCCGCATCCAAGCGATCGCGGGTTGATAGAGTAATAAATGCCCGACCATTAAAATACGCTCATGCTTATCCGCATATTCCGCCAATTGCCGCGCTTCCTCCGCCTGCAAGCACATCGGCTTTTCCACAAACACATCCTTACCAGCTTCCAACGCCGCCATCGCCATTGGGTAATGCATCGCGGCTGGTGTAGCTAACACCACTGCCTGAACATCTGTTTCTAGAGCGTCCTGATAGTCACTATATGTTATCACATCAGGATAGGTTGCTGATACACCTTGGCGGAGTTCAGGATTCACCTCCACCACACCTGCTAACGCCCCCAGGTGATAAAAATTCCCCACCAAATTTTTGCCCCAGTTTCCCGCACCCACGACAATTACAGGCTTCATAGGAGTGTCACCTTTTCGCGATCGCAATTCAACAGCCGCGTCACACCTCGCGTATCCAGAACAGCTTTGGCGTTCTCCACCAGGTTAATGTAATCGATGCGGCTATGATCTGTAGCAATAATCACCAAGTCAGCTACAGCGATTGTCTCATCCGTCAGTTCAATCGAGTCAAACATCTGCCCTTGTGCTTCAATTTCGGGAACATAAGGGTCATGGTAAATCACATTCACGTTATCTTCTAACAAATACTCAATAACCGCGATCGCGGGTGACTCTCGCCAGTCTCCCAAGTCTTTCTTATAAGCTACACCGATAACCAGCACCTTCGCTTTTGCCGGAGCAATACCCAAATTATTCAGAACTCGCCGTGCTTTCTCCCGCACAAACTCTGGCATTTTGCGGTTAATTTCACCCGCCAGGGCAATAAAATGGGTCTCAAAGTTAAATTCCTTGGCTTTCCATTCGAGATAATGGGGATCGATGGGGATACAGTGACCCCCCACCCCTGGTCCAGGATAGAATGGCATAATCCCAAAAGGTTTAGTATTGGCAGCATCTAAAACTTCCCAGACATTCAGATTCATGCGATCGCACAACAGTGCCAACTCATTGACCAAGGCAATATTTACCGCCCGAAACGTATTCTCAAACACCTTAACCAACTCAGCCGCTTTAGCACTGGTAACAGGCACAACATGCTCAATGGTTTGCTCATAGAACAGCGTCGCTATCTCCAGAGAATGACCATCTGATGCCCCTACCACCTTACTGGTATTTTTGGTCGTGTAGCGTTGATTCCCAGGGTCAACCCGTTCTGGGGAGTGAGCCAGGAAAAAATCTTCCCCTTGCTTGAGACCACTGATTTGTTCTAGCATCGGGCGTATAACCTCATCCGTTGTCCCCGGATAGGTGGTTGATTCCAACGTCACAAGCTGACCCGGTTTCAGTTGGTGAGCAATTTGCTGAGTGACATTTTCGATATAGCTCAAGTTCGGCGTCAGATTTTTGGTCAAAGGTGTCGGGACACAAATCACGATCACATCCATTTCCGGAACATGGTCAAAGCTGGGAAATGCCTTGAGCTTGCCACCTTTGACCACCTGCTTTAAGTCTTCATCGTTAACATCACTGATATAATTATCAGCCTGGTTAACTCGCTCAACTCTTAGCGGATTCTGCTCAATCCCCAGCACTCTAAAGCCAACCTTGGCTTTTTCCACAGCAAAGGGCAGACCCACATATCCCAAACCCACCACACCAACAATGGCAGTATGGTTTCTAATTTTCTCTTGCAGATCTAGAAATGTTTGATTGATATCAGCCATTCGATTCAAGCTTATGGCGCTACAGCTTGGCGCTGTATGTTAGTTGTGATCATAATATATCGGTGTCGGTGTAGGAGGAAAACGGAATTGATAAAAAATACATAATCGAGAATGAGGATGAAGTTTCCTGACTCGATATTTATAACACCCAAGCGCAGCCGATCAATATCACCGTGCGATCGC
>CAKZMA010001492.1 GCA_937127375.1 uncultured Coleofasciculus sp.
GGAAACATCGTTTTCCGGTTGGGGATTACGTAAGAACGGATGAATTGGAAGTCGCCTTACTCGACGATTGGTTTTAGGTGACGATAAAATCTGCTCAATTACGTTTAAATAGCCTTGAGCTGTACTTTCCCAAGTATAGTGATTCAGTACCAGTTGCTGAGTCCGTTGAGAATAACTCTGCCACTCAGATTCATTACAGATTAACCGTTCCAATCCTCGCGCCATATCCACCGGATCATCGGGGTCAATTAAAACCCCATACTCTTGATGATCTGTCTGTAAGCTTTCTGTAATTCCGCCATTCTGGGTAACGACAATCGGTAATCCGGCGGCGGCGGCTTCTAAGGGAGCTAAACCAAAGGGTTCAAACAGAGAGGGTAGGGCAAATACGGAGCGGCGTTGGGCTAAAAAGCGATAAGTGGCGGCTAGGGCGGGTTGATCCGGGACGCAAAAGGCGCTAATTTTGCCCCATAAGTTATGGTCATTCACCACTTCTCGGATTGGTGCCAATACCTGTTGTTCTGTTTGTTCATCCTTTACCTTCTCTTTTAGTGGATTATCTAATCCCGCCGTAATTAGCACGATATTAGCTCGTTCTTGCAAGGTGCAACTGTAGGCAAAGGCTTGTACAAGTCCCAAAAGATTCTTTTTAGGGTCTAATCGACTCGATGCCAGAATCACGGGTAAATCCCGCCGCGACTCAGCAATATCTCGCGCTAATTTATCTTGAACTAACTGATAGGTTGCCTCTTCGTTGGGAGAGCGAACCTCAGCACTAAACATAGCTGGGTCTACTCCCGGTGAAATTACCGCAAAGGGAGCATCATTATCGACATCGACAGCACATCGATACGCCGGATGACTATATTGGTTGAAGCGTTCTTGGCGAGTATTCGTAATATTAATTGCCGAGTGATTCATGCTGAGGCGTTCGACAACTAGGCGGTGTCCAAAGTAGTAATAGTCGTTCATTTGTGCCAAATTTTCTGGCGTCACCTTTAATTTGTCCATCTTTTGAGCGCCTAGGGAATGGGCGGTAAACGTAAACGGTACGCCTGTTTGTGCTTCAAGTAATAAACCCGCCAGTCCCCCATCCGCGTAGTGGGCGGTCATGATATCGGGAATTTCCCCTTGGTCTTGATAAAATTTCAGAATATTGGGTACCCAATCTCGAACCAGATGAGTCCAAAGTAACTCTTTGCGTAAAAATTCCTGGGGTCCGGCGGGTAAGCGGACAATCCGGAGATTTTCCACACCGGGATACCCATCAAAGGGTTTAGCAAACCCCTCCCACTCTGGATCGATGATTTGACGGGTGAGGATATCAACCCGGTGTCCCTGCGCCGCGATCGCCAGGGCGACTTGCTTGACATACACCAGTTGACCGCCAAAGTCGGGATGTTCTGTAATATACCTATCCTCTGGGTCAAAGTTACCTTGGGGGTTGAGAAATCCGATGTACATTGTCTGAATAATGAATGGTGAATGAGGGACACAACGGAGGAGTTGACATCAGACCAATGATGCCTAAATCATAAATGATAGACAAAAGGGATAAGTTGACATCAGAAAAATTTTCGCTCAGAACGACGATTGACGACTATAAGACAACGATTATCCAAGTACATTATAGGGGCTAGATAGTATGCAATCCGGTCAAATCCGACTCAACAAGGTGACGAAAGAATGGGTGATTTATGCACCCAGTCGGCGTAAACGTCCCCAGGATTTTCAGCAACAGAGTCGCCAAAAACAAGCTTCAGGGATTCTACCTCGAAATTGTCCCTTTTGTCCCGGCAATGAACATAAAGCTGAGAGAATTTTCCTGGAGATGCCAAGCCGACACCACAAAGGCTGGCAAACACGGGTTGTACTGAATAAGTTTCCCGCCTTAACCCCCGATGAAGACAGAGAGCGATCGAAAGAGGGGATTTATTTAATGATGCCCGGTTATGGTCAGCATGAAGTGATTATTGAAAGTCCTGATCATCGTCAAGATCTTGCCACAATGTCAATCGAGGACGTAGAAACGGTGATTGAGACCTATCACAAGCGCTACGTCACACTCATGCAAGCCCATAAGAATATGATGGCAATTATTTTTCGCAATCATGGGATGAAAGCGGGTGCATCGTTAAGTCATCCCCATTCTCAAATGATTGTAACCGGCATGGTGCCGCAAAATATTCGAGTGCGAGAACAAGAAGCCCAGCGATATTATGATCAATGGCAACGATGTGTGTATTGCGATATTTTAGAGTTTGAACTGCATCACCGCAGACGGGTGATTGCTGAAAACGAATCATTTCTGGCGTTTATTCCTTTTGCGGCTGATGTGCCGTTTGAAATTTGGATTATGCCGAAAGAACATGAAGCAGATTTTGGTAGTATCTCCGCTATAGAAAAGCCCCATTTTGCGTTAATTCTCAAAAATGTCCTGACCCGCTTGTATGAAAAGCTCAGTGACCCCGATTATAATTATGTGATTAATACGGCTGCCCGTTACAAAGCCGAAGAACCTCAGGTTCATTGGTATTGCCAAATTAGTCCTCGGTTAACGACTCCAGCCGGATTTGAACTGGGTTCTGGGATTAGTATCAATCCTTCTTTGCCTGAAATTGATGCCGATTTTTTGAATTCTTAAGTTTATTGGTCATTGATCATGGGTTATTAGTTCTACAAATTCTCAGACTCTTTCTCGCGCAGTTCTCGAACGGCTTCCAGACTTAATCCTGTTGTTGCCGCGATCGCTTCGTCATCCAGTAGGGTGAGTAGGTTTTTAGCAATAGCGTGTTGTT
Organism: uncultured Coleofasciculus sp.; assembly: GCA_937127375.1. GTDB lineage: Bacteria > Cyanobacteriota > Cyanobacteriia > Cyanobacteriales > Coleofasciculaceae > Coleofasciculus. The sequence continues at coordinate 2,799 of CAKZMA010001492.1, forward strand.
CTTCTTTTTTGCCCTCTTGACGACCTTCTTGACGACCTTCTTGACGACCTTCTTGACGACCTTCTTGACGACCTTCTTGACGACCCAGAGCAACCGCTCCTTGCTGATCATAAATAAACATTTCTCGACGCTCCAAATCTTCGATTTCTTCTCGGGTTAAGTTGGCTTGATTGGCAATTTCAAAGGCTCGGTGGAGTTCCGGAATATTGTCCATATTTGTGGGAACTTCATCGAGCGATCGCGCTGATTTTATAAAGTAAATCCATTTATCAGTAATCGTTTCTAGTTCTTCAATTTCTTTGGTAAATTTGGGTAATTCAACAAAAATCAGTTCAATATCGTTTTCGGTATAAACATAGCCATCGGATACTTCTCGATAAACGAAGCGGGAGGTAAACGGATGACGACCAGGGAACATCTCAAAATCAGTCAAGGTTAGAGCAATGACTGGTTTAAGCATTCGGTAGCCTTCTCCTTTTTGCAGTTGAAAGGCATAGGTCTTGGCAGCGTTGAACAAAACTCTCTTCCCAAAGGATTGCACATTCAGCACTTGCATTTCAATGATCACCAGTGTGCCGTTTTTTAGTTGAGCTTTGACATCTAGATAAGTATCTTTTAATCCTTCAACTTTCGGGGGCAAGTTGGGATTGATAATTTCTAAATCTTCAATAGTAGAGTTGCCGTTATAAATCAAGGCATTGAGAAAACTAATCAAAATGTCTTTGCTGTCAGCGGAACCAAAAATTTTCTTGAAGGCGTAATCAGTTTTGGGATTAATAAATCTCATCGTTTTGCTCAAAACATGAGGATTGAACCATTATACACTAAAACCTAAACTTATCTAATTCTTCATAGTTGCTTGTTCAAAGCTGGCGTTCGCTTCCTCTTCTCGTCCTAAATTCCGTAACGCTAAACCCCGATTATTCCAGGCTTCCGGGTAATCTGGGTTTAATTCTAATGCCTGATCAAAGGATAGAATCGCTTCCTCTTCTCGTCCTAAATTCCGTAACGCTACCCCGCGATTGTTCCAGGCTTCCGGGTAATCGGGTTTTAATTCAATCCCTTGTTCAAAACAAACCATGGCTTCTTCATACCGCCCTAAATTATCTAAGGCTAATCCGCGATGATTCCAGGTTTCTGGATTATCGGGCTGATGATCTAATGCATAGCTAAAACTGATTAAGGCTTTCTGATAACGTCCTAATTGGATCAGGACAACTCCGTGATGATTCCAGGTTTGGGCATCATCGGATTGTAGGGCTAAGGCTTGATCATAACTGTCTAAGGCGTCTTGGTAACGTCCTAGCTTCTCTAAGGCAATCCCTCGATTTGTCCAGGCTTCGGCAACATTAGGTTGAATGGCTAGGGCTTGATCATAACTGGCGATCGCCGCGTCCCAGCGCCCTTCTTGTAATAATAAATTGCCTCGGTTTACCCAGGCGGGATACAAATTCGGTTGCAGTTCTAGGGCGTTATCAAACGTGGTAATAGCAGCCTCTGGGCGGTCTAAATGCATGAGGAGTAATCCTTTATTATACCACGCCTGGAAGTAATCTGGCTTGAGGGTAATTGCCCGATCAAAACTGTTAATCGCCTCCTCTAAGCGTTCCAACTGACACAGAACCGTTCCCCGATGTTTCCAAGCCTCCGGGTGTTCCGGGTACAATTCAACCACTCGATCCAAACAAGCGATCGCCTCTTGGGGACGTTGTAAGTGGATCAAGGCGATACCTTGAATAGACCAAGCCTCTACATAGTTAGGTTGAAGGATTGTCGCTTGTTGACAACTAGCCATCGCCTCTGCTAAATGTCCTAATTGAAATAATAAATGACCCCGATAAAACCAGGCTTGGGCATAATCAGGTTTCAAGGCTGTCGCTTTATCCAAACAAGCGATCGCGGCGTTGGGTTGTTCTCCCTGCATTAGCGCTAATCCCTGCATGTACCACGCCTCGGCATAGTCGGGATTAAAATAGGTGGCATTCTGGCAACTCGAAACCGCTTCTCGATACCGTCCCAAACTATATAACGCACTGCCCCGATTGCCCCAAGTGGCGGAATCATCGGGTTTAAGCTGCAACGCTTGGTCATAAGACGCGATCGCATCCTCTAAACGTCCTAAACTAAATAGAGCATTACCGCGATGAAACCAAGCTTCTGGGTAATTGGGTTGTAGTTTAGTTGCCTTTTCGCAGCTTGTCACGGCTTCGGTATAGCGAGTTAAATGAAACAAAACCAATCCCCGATTATTCCATGCTTCTGGGGCATCAGGTTGTAAGGTAATGGCTTTTTCATAACTCGCTAAAGCGTCTTCTAAACGTTCCAATCGATAAAACGTATTTCCTTGCTGAAACCACACTTCGTAATCATTGGGCTGTAGTGAAACCGCTTGTTGCCAACTCTCTAATGCTTCAGTATAACGGTTTAAATTAAACAGAATCCAGCCTTGATTTTTCCAAGCCTCCAGATAGTCAGGATTTAAGCTTGTGGCTTGATCAAAGCTTGCTAATGCTTCCTCGTTTCGTCCCCCATTGATCAACACCAACCCTTGCATATACCAAGCTTGCACATAATCTGGTTGGCAGTGAGTCGCCTGTTGACAACTGGCTAACGCCTCGTCGTAGCGTCCCAAATTATACAGCGTACTTGCCCGATTTCCCCAAGCTACTGCCAAATCAGGATTAAATTGTGTTGTTTGATCATAACTCGCTAAAGCGTCTTCTAGGCGTCCTAATTTAAACAGGATATTTCCCTGATTAAACCAGGCTTCTGAGTAATCCGGTTTCAAGGTAATCGCTTTCTCATAGTTCGTCAACGCCGCGTCGAACCATCCCAGATGAAACACCGTATTTCCCCAATGGAACCAAATTTCTGGCATATTGGGGTGGAATTGGGCAGCCTTCTCAAAACTCGCGATCGCTTCTCCATAGCGCCCAATCTTAAAGTATTCAATTCCCTGTTGCAACCACTGATTGGCTAAATAGTCATTTGTCATTTGTCATTTGTCTTATGTCATTTGTCTTATGATCAGATAATTCTAGTAATTGGTCGGGGCGGGTTTAGTTAAGTGATTGGTTTGGGTCAAAATTTTATGGGTAAAACCCGCCCCTACATCTTCCCCAGCTCCCCCTGCTCCCCCAGCTCCCTCTGCTCCCCCAGCTCCCCCTGCTCCCTCTACTTCCCATCACCCCATTTTCCAGACATGCCAACTTCTAACGGCGATCGCGAAACAGAAGAATAAAGGCAATCACTACAGCTATCACTCCTGTGCTAATACTCCCCCAAAATACAGGAGTGAACAAGAATGGCGTCTCTTTCGCTGGGGGCAGTTGTTCGACCAAAACCGTCGCGGCGATACTGCTGACAATCAATCCGATACCAATTAAAGCGACGGTTGTATTCAGCGTGCGATTGCTTTTGGTTTGTTCAATACCACTCACACTACCAATCGTCCGAATTAAATTTTCCATCAATGGTAATCCGGGACGAAATGTCGCGCTATCTGTGGCAACTTGTTGCAGATATTTTTCATTTGCCACTTCACTAAAGTGGTTCAAAAATTTTAAATAGCTGCTTGTTTCTCGTTCCAGCTTTTGAATCCGCTTTTGATAATTTTCTAAGTTTCCCTGAATCGTGTTCATATAATAGTCTAAATCATTTAAATTCATGGCATAATCTGATAATATGGGCAAGGTCTGGATTAAGGTTGATTGCAGTTCTTTTAAATTTAAGCCTTGAGCAGGAATCGGATTAGGCAAGGTACGGACACTGGCAACTAAACGTCGAATTTCATAAGACTGAAGTTTTAACTCTTGAGTACGACAACGACTTTGCCAGTATGCCCAAATAATTTTATGGCGATAGCTAAATAAGCGGATCAAATCCAAGTGAATATCATACATATTTTGCCGAATTTCCGTAACTTTTTTACCAGCAGGAAACATGCAAATGATCAGATGATAGTTTTCTTGACTAAACGACTCCCAGTCTTGCTGCCAATTATCGGGCGAATGCCAATATTCAAATACCCTTGCCCCCAACAATCGTCCTTGTTCTCTAAATTCAGGAGTCCATTTAGAATTGGGGGTGAGCTGTTTATAACAGTCTTTAGCCAGTTGCTTTGGGTCTTGATTACTATCAGCAATTTGCACCGACACTAACCAGGTTTGACCAATTGTGCATTGCTGGGTGGGGAGCAGTTCCCAGGTATCCAACTGATGATTAATGTGAGAGGCAATAATTTTCTTGAGTTTGTTTAAGGTTTCAATGCGTTGGGTCGCATCATTCGGTTGTTTCGTTTCCGCATCTTTATAATCACCCGAACAATTGACTTGCAGGGCGTAAGCATCTCCGAGTTGCAGCGCCCGATAGTATCCATCTAAGGGAGATTCAAATGCCTTAACCAAGAGTTGAACATAATCCGCTTCGGGATTTTCTAGGGCTGCTAATTGGTTGAGTTTGTCATCGTCTAAGTTGGGATCGATTTTTTGCCAAAATTGTTGGCGGTAGTGATGTATTTCCGGTAGAGAGTGACCGAAACTCTCGCGCAGGTCATATAAGAATAGATCGACGGTAGGGTAGATTAGCTGAGTCGGTTTGTTCATCAT
>CAKZMA010001493.1 GCA_937127375.1 uncultured Coleofasciculus sp.
GTTTCAATCTCCTTTGGAGATCTAATGTATTTGGAACGCCGATGCTCAGAACCCGCTCCCAGAGGTCGATCTAACCACGACTTGCGAGTTAACCGCCTCTGAGATCCAATTATACAGCATATCCACCAAAAAACAACAATCCACCATTTTCTCAAACCCTTACCCAGTAAGCCTTACAGATTTTGCGAGACGCTTTTTAGACCAGAAACACGATAAACCCTTGCCAGATAAAGGATTCAGCCTCTGGGATGATTCGGCTAAATTCCAGAGCCTAGGTGACTCGCAAAACTCTTCCGGTAAGCTGTCATGCATTTAAATTGGGAATGGGTAGCGAGCAAGATGCAAAGCCTGCGGCATGGCTTCGCTTAACGCACTACGGCAAGGATTTCGCTCTTATTGATATTAAGGTTTAAATGCCGAACAGCTTATCGAGTCCACTTATGCGGACTTTGTTTGTCTAGCCGCGATTTCAATCGCCAAGACAAAAAGGTGACAGTTTCTAACCCCTAAACCAAAAATACATCATCCTGACGGGGTGCAGCACAGCCAATCCGTTCAACATGACGCTGACAACATTGTCCCAATCGGTAAAACAAAATACTATCTTCTGCCGGTTTAATCAATTTATCCAAACGATGACGCAGCTTTTGATATTGAGTCGCCGTTAAGCGACATTCAAATACCGAAAACTGTTTCCATTCACCATAAGACTTTAAACACTTATGGATTTTGGTGCGGCGCTTGTTCTCGGAAATGTCATAACTGATGACGTAAAAATTTTCCTCTGGCATGATTAAAAGCAATAGGGAACAGGCAAAGGGTTGTAGAGACGTTGCATGCAACGTCTCTACACAAGGGGGGTAAACCCACACGGCGGTACATTTCCCCCTAGGGATAAAATTACCGAATCTTTAAAGGTAAATATGCCTCCAATTCACCCATCAGATGTTTCGCCAATAACCGCGCCTGTAAAATCAACGCTCGGCGATAATCAACTTTCATCTCAAACACCGGATGCTTGAACTTGGTTAACTTGCGTTCTTCGTAAGCCTTAATCAACCGCTTTTTCATCTCATCCCCTAATAATACTGCCCCGCCGGGATGCTCAACAAATAAGTCTGGCTTCAAAGATTCATTTCGCAACAGTGTTAACACCAACCCATCCACAAAAATAGCGCGAAACTCCTCCATTAAATCCAAGGCTAAATTGGCTCGCCCATAGCGTTCACTATGGAGAAATCCCTGATACGGATCAAGTCCCACCGTATGCAGCGCCGCCCGACAATCCCCATAGAGTAAGGCATAACCAAATCCCAACATGGCATTGACCGGATCAGTGGGCGGTTGACGAGTGCGCTTAGAAAAATCCCACGGTGTCTGTGCTAAAAGTTCGCCCAATACACCAAAATAAGACGCCGCCCCCTGTCCTTCATAACCGCGAATTGAATTCAAGGAATCCGCTGTTTCGACCTGTTTTTGACAACATTTTAAAGATTTCAACGCTGCTTCCATGGGTTTTGAGCGCTTGTCTTGGCGAGAAAATCGCGCTAAAATGGTATGTTGATTAAACAATTTACCCTGAACAAATTGTCGAGCAATCGCCATAGTTTGATCGGGATCAAAACTAGCTTTATATTGGCGCGATCGCAACAAGGCATTAGGATTAGGTTCCGGTAGCAATGTGCCGATAGTTCGCCCATTTTCAGATAGGTAACTGATGGGGATAGACCGCTGATTTAATATCCGTAAGGTTGGCGTGGTGAGAATGACTTGACCATAAACCACAACGGCTTCTAATTTACATAAGGGGATATCCATTAAGCGCTGTTTATACTTAAACACTTCCAATCGTTCATCCACTTGGCGGACTAGGGTATTTTGTTCAACCAGAAATAAAATTGACATGATTTGTCCTTTGTCATTGGTCATTAGTCATTGGTCATTGGTCATTGGTCATTGGTTCTTTGATGCTTCCAATTGCTTTGCCATAAACCAAGCAACATTGTTTTATAAACGTCGCCTTGCTTTCTCTGTTTCTTTGGGTAAACAAACCTCAGATAAACTACATCCTCGACATTGGGGTTTATAAGGATTTGGTGGACAATTTCCAGTTATCAGCATCTCTCGCACAGCGACAATTGTCTGTTCGGTTTGCTGGCGTAATTGGGGGGTCAGTTCCACAGCAATTCGTTGATGACTGGCGGCATAATACATATACGCTTGGGGAATTTTAACCGCTAACATTTCTTCTAATGCCAAGGCTTGGGCGCAGAGTTGGAGTTGGTCATTGCGCCATTTGGCACTGGGTCCGACTTTGTACTCGACTGGATAAATTTGTCCATTCATTTCTTCGACTAAATCGGCTTTACCGATTAACCCTAATTGATGGGCATATAAGGGCATCGCCCGCCATTGTTTTACCTCTGTTTCACTAGAAAATTCTCCGCCATCGACTCGTTGATGGTGGCGGGTGCCAGCGATGGTATATTCATTATCTATCCATTCTCCGGTGACATAGATATACCAACAACATCGGGGACAATAGTCGTAGTTGTTTAGGGCGGCGATGGGAATAAAAATATCATCAGTATTTGTCATTGGTTATTGGTTATTGGTCATTTGTCATTGGTTATTGGTCATTCGTCATTGGTCATTTGTCATTTGTCATTCGTCATTTGTAAAGGGCGGGTTTAGTTACATCTGGGTGTAACCGAAAAGATAGTAGTGAAACCCGCCCCTACAGACAGACGCGCCATGGCACGTCTCTACATGGGTTTATTCCTCTCGCGTGGTTTGTCCCATGCCAATTGTGGTTTTATATCCTGTGCCACAATAAAAGGCAAATTGACCTAAAATAGCGGCGGTTTGCTGGATGAGTTCATCGCCAGTTATTTCATAGGTTGCCCACCCTTTAAACCCTTTTTGTTTGAAGCTGCCAAAGCGAACGGTTGTGGTTTGTAACTGATAGTTACTGATTTGAGAATGGCTAAACCAATCGTCTGGGGAAAATACCTGGGGTAAGGGAATCGGTGCTATCTTTTGCCAGCGCTGTTGCCAGGTGTAAAATAGGGTTTCGGGTATGGGAAAGAGTGAGTTGCGGTGTTTCTGTTTAATCGCTGTGGGGGAATGCCATTTGATTGTAATAAATCGTTTGGCGGGTATTTCTACTAACTCTTGCCACGGTTGATAGGCAACCCAGGGATTTTCGGGTTTGGGTGAGGCTTCTACTTTGTCTAAACTAATGGGTGTATGGGCTAAGACTAATTCTAAGGGTTGTATGCCAATGAGAACGTTTAATAATTCCCCTAACCGTTCCTCATCCAAGAGGGTTAAGCGTACCCGACAGGGTTGTCCCGGATGAATTTTACTGTCTTTTCCGGTGGTGAGGAGGGGGGATAGGGTAAAGGGTTTGTAGTCTTTTTGTTGATGCAATCCTTCGGCGTAGTCTGCATCGAGGCGATGAAAGAGTTCAAAAACTAATCCGTGTAACCATTTACCACTGGCGGCGCTGCGGGAGAGTTCGCTTTGGGGGAAAAAGTGAATCAGTAGACTGGCAGGCATATTGGGTTGCTGTAAACAATCTATACTGGGATAATATCGAAGCAACTGTAGTCCATTGCGCTACAGTCTGTAGTAGGCACGAAGCGTGCCAGAAGCGCTTCAGCGCTTACTACAAACTCTAAAGTCAGTGTTATTGCACTACAAATAGTGTGGCTATCCGATTTTTCCCCGCTTGTTCCCGATGTTGGCAGCAATGTGGAAGGTTTTGGCGTTTTGTTGAATAAGGGGGTAGTTAAGCTGGATGGCACTAAAGTGCTTACTACGAACGAACGAACGAAGGAATAAAGCGTTGATGACGAAGCGACAAAGTTCCTACGCGGCGACTGAACGGATGCTGTATCTGTTGCGGTATCTGTCAGAAAAACCCCATTCTATGGCTGAGTTACGCGATCGCTTACTTGATGATACAGCTCATCAGCCAGATCGGGTGACGGTTCAGAATGATTTGTCTCGGTTGAAGGATTGGGGATTTTCTCTGGAGGTGATTCAACAGCAGCGGGTTTTGACTCATCCGGCGTTTCCGATTACTCTATCTGATGCGACGCTGGAGGCGTTGCGAATTGCTTTGAAGCTGTTAACGGATTCGGGATTAAGTCATTCGGCGGCGGCGTTGACGGAAATTACTCAATTGTTAACGGATTCGGGACGCCAGAAGCTGCAAGTGCGAACGGAGGTGAGTCTGGCGCCTAATGTGTTGATGGATTTTAGCGCGTATCAGGAGATTATTGGTAAATTGGAGTATGCCAGTCGGGTTCATCAACAGGTGGAGTTTGATTATCTGGCGCGGGAACGGGAAAAACCCCTGCACCATCAAATTGAACCGATGGGGTTGGATTGGCAGGATGGGCGATTGTATTTAATTGGGTATAAGGTGGGGAAAACTTATGAACAGTCGTTTCGGATTGAGCGGATTGTTGGGGATGTGCAGGTTTTGCCGTTTAAGTTTGTCCCGAAACCGCCTCGTACTTATCCGATTTCGTTTCGGGTTTGGGGGCGGATTGCTAAGGGCTACTCGCCACGATTTTACCAGGAAGATGAGCCGATTCCTGACCCGTGCGATCGCTATCCGGATGCGATGTTGATTCGCGCCCAGACGACGAATTATTTTTGGGCTAAACGGCGTCTGTTGGGGTATCTTCCGTTTGTGGAAGTTGTTAAACCGGGTTGGTTGGTAAAGGAGTTTGGTGAGATTGCCATGGATATGGTGGCGATTTATGTTGGGGTGGAGGGGTGAGAGTTATGTTTTTTTAACGCAGAGGAACGCAGAGGGAACGCGCAGAGGGGCGCAGAGGTTTTTTGGGGGTGGAGGGGTGAGAGTTATGTTTTTTTAACGCAGAGGAACGCAGAGGGAACGCGCAGAGGGGCGCAGAGGTTTTTTGGGGGTTAACCCTGAGCGAAGTCGAAGGGTTGGTTCCTGTCTTCCCTATTCCTTAAATGATGCAAGCTGGGTTAATACTATCCAGGCTACTGAGAAAAAAGGCGTTTAAGTCAAAGGCGAGATAATACTGTGCCTCAGATGCTCCCCAGCGACAGGGATGGAGTTCAAATAAGGGGGGGAGATGGTTCTCGATAGCATAACGGAAGGCATTGCCTTTTCCAATATACGCGATCGCGTCTCGTTTTTCTAGGGCTTGATTCAGGATGTCGATGTCTAGCGCGGCTTCGGTTTTTTCGAGTTCGATGGAGAGTCCGCTAATTCGTCTCACTTTGTCGAGTATCGGATAGTCCCGTTTCTGTTTAATCCCCTGCTTAACCCAGCGATATTGACCGGAATTAGTATGAAAATGCCACCGACGGGGTTTGGGTAAATCTCCGTATACAATGGCGTAATTCATTGGGTTGGCTTGTGCGAGTTGCTTGAGATAGGTTGGGGTTTCGGGATAATGGTTATAGGGCTGTAAATAGTCCAAAAATTCGGCTTGAGTGATAAAGCGGCAGTGAGTACGACGTAATAAATAGGTTAAGCTGTAACGGTGAAAGGGAAAGGTCTGGGCTTGTTGGGATTTGGCATAGTCGAAATAGGGAATCTCTAGATTGAATAAGGGCGAAAAGTCGGCATTTAAGGGCTTGCCATTCTCCCGTTTTCCGCCAATGGCGCGATAGATATTGGCTTCCACGACACCGCCGCCATCCCGAAACCCCAGAATCCCACTAATTGTGCCATTGGCGAGTAATTTTCTCAGCGCTTGGCGGGCGGTTTGACGATTATGTCCGGGATAAAGGGTTTGAATCAATTGATTTAATTGGTTGCGGGTGAGGCGTCGTTCCTGGGTTTCTTCCCATTCCCCGCTAACTGGATTTTTGCCATATTCAAAGCCTTTGAGATAGATTTGACTGGTATACTCGGCTTCTAAGGGGGCATAGTGTTCTAAATACCCGACAAATCCTTCCGGATTAAAATAGCGAAACCCATATTCAATTAACATCGGTAGGTGGGTGCGGTCAAAGGGTTGAGGAAGCTGAGGGTACTCCAGTAAACAGTTTAAAACCTCTGGGGGGACAATTGCGATCGCGATATTTTCTCCTCCCTCTCGCCCATTGCGCCCAATCCGCCCTAACCGTTGTAAAAATTGGGCGCTGGTGCGGGCTTCAAAGAGTAATATGTCTTTGAAATAGTCCCCGGTAAAATCAATGCCGACTTCTATTCCACTGGTTCCTGTGGTATGGCGTTTTCGTAATGCCTGACGCTTTTCCTCTGGACGTACAAAGCCATGTGCTTCACCTACGTCTTCGGGATTAAATAACTGTGTTAATTCCTGTTTTAATCGCCGCGCCGCCGCCACTGCATCCATGACATAGAGACAGCGATGGTGGGGATTTTGGTGGAGTACGGTTTGCAGTTCTGGCAGAAATTCGATGGCTTTTTCTTCACCTTGCCATGCCCGTAAGTTGGCGGATTCTAGGCGGAGTTGTACGGCTTCCATGACGGGACGTCCTTGGGATTCACCGGGTTGTTGAATGGTGACAGTTGATACTCCCAAGGCGTTCAATGCTGCCAATTTTTCGGCGAATTCGGGTTCAGTTAGGGGAGTGGCGGAGGAAAAAATAAAGGAATGGGGGTGAGGGGTTTCTACGGTGGAGAATAACTGGGCGGATAATCCCACCAGCCAGAGGACAGCGGCTTGCTGTTTGCTGTTATAGAGATGGAATTCATCAAAGATAATGGTGCGAAAATCTCGGATTAAAATTGAAAAGGCTGTAATTGTGCGTCCGGTGAGTTCCCGACTACTGGCATAGAGATGATGGCATAAGAGATAGAGGATATCGGGGTTGGTGAGGACAATTTTGGCGCGTTTGAGGATATATTCGATGAGTTTAATGTTCTGTTCTCCGGCGTCTTTTTCTTGACGCAGGAATTCGCCATCAACGACTAAGAGTTCCCCATCAATGCCTTCGGTTGGTGGGCGTTTATGAATGGTTTGGAAGAGTTGACAAATTGCCCGTTTTTGGTCATGTAATAATTCATTGGTGGGATAGACACCGAGAACTTTATCTCCGGTTAGACAATGTTGTACACCATAAGCGTAGGCGGCGAGGGTTTTCCCACCCCCTGTTACGGCGGAGTTGGTGATACAAAGGGTGCCATGTTGGGGAAGGGGTTGGAGTTGGGCGACGGGACAGGTTTGGGCGAGTTCACAGGTTTGACACCATCTGGAAACTTGGGGGTAATTTCGGGTGCGGGTAACGGCGCAGTAGGTTTGCAGTTGATGGGCGTAAGCAGAGGCGTTAGCGGGTAAACCGGGAAAGGGAACCGGGGAGTTTAATCCGGTGCGGTAATAGATAGGAGAGAGGTTGATTTCTAGCATAGAGGTATTCTGTAGGGGCGGGTTTTACTATTATCCTTT
>CAKZMA010001494.1 GCA_937127375.1 uncultured Coleofasciculus sp.
AGGCAATCGTAGTCGATGAGGCGAGTATGCTGGATTTATTCTTGGCGTATTCCCTACTGAAAGCTGTCCCCCAGGAGGCGCAATTATTATTAGTGGGAGACATCGACCAACTTCCGTCAGTGGGTCCAGGAAACGTCCTCTCGGATTTAATTCATTCCGGTCAAATCCCGGTGGTACGATTAACCCAGGTCTTTCGCCAAGCCCAACAGAGTGAGATTGTCACCGCTGCTCACCAAATTAACCAAGGGCAGTATCCTAGGATAGAGCCAATCTCTGATACTCCCCATTCTGATTGTCTTTGGCATGGGGGTGGATTTGAACCGGACCATGGGGTGCAGGTGGTTTGTGAGTTGATTTCTGATTTAATCCCCAATCTGGGGTTTAATCCCGCCTCAGATGTCCAGGTACTTTGTCCAATGACACGGGGGGTGGTGGGAACTCGGAATTTTAATCAGGTACTGCAACAGTTAATCAATCCCCCCAGTCCCGATAAAGTAGAAATCAGTCGCGGTGGCATAACCTTAAGAGTAGGCGATCGCGTGATTCAACAGACCAATGATTATCAACGGGATGTATTTAATGGGGATTTGGGCGTCATCGCGGCGATTGATACCACCGAACAGGAAGTGAAGGTACAGTATCAAGGGCGAATCGTTACTTATGACTACGCTGACCTGAATGAGATTACCTTAGCCTGGGCGGTCACGATTCACAAAAGCCAGGGTTCAGAATATCCCGTTGTCATCCTCCCCTTATATACCCAACATTACCTGATGCTATCACGCAACCTCCTCTACACCGGACTCACTCGCGCCCAGAAACTCGCCATTGTCATCGGGTCAAAGAAAGCGATCGCTATTTCTGTGAATCAAACCCTACAACAGCAGCGTTATACTCAATTGCGACAGAGAATAGTAAATAGTCAGTAGACTGAAAGCAATTATCAATTATCAGTTATCAGTTATCAGTTATCAGTTATCAGTTATCCATTGATCATGAATACTCTCTTTCGTACATAGAGATGAATGATTTAAGTTCATTAATCGAGTCTGATGCTGCTTATCTATTACCCCAGTACAAACGACAATGGCGAAACTTAACCCTTTCTACTCACCCCATCAATATCCATCAAGCTAGAGTGGCGGTAGAAAAAGCTTATGATTTTCTGGGATATTCCAAACCTTTACTTCTATTTTTCCCTAGTCCATTTGCTGCTGTACCCACCCTAGTTGATTTGAGCGTTTCTGGGCAGTTCGGTGGACAGTTAGATGATTTACGGGAGTTTACTACAGGCAATCCTTTTCCTTCAAAGAACACCAAGTAGGTATTTCTGAACATTATGATATCTCCAATAAATTTTATCAACTCTTTCTCGACAAAACCTATATGTTTTATAGTGCTGGCGATTTTATCAATGCCACCGATACTCTAGAAGACGCCCAGGAAAATAAAGCCAACTATTTGCTCAACTTAATCCATCCCCAACCGGAAGAAAAAATATTGGAATTAGGTTGTGGCTGGGGCGCGATGCTCAAGAAGATTCATAAACAAACTAGCCACGCCGATACCCTCTATGGATATACCCTATCCCAAGCCCAGAAAAACTTTATTGATGAACAATATGGCTTCAATGTCGAGTTAAAAAACTTTATTACCCTGGACTATGAAGCCAATGCCTTTGATACAATTTTTTCCATAGGTAGCATTGAACACGTCCGCGAAAACGAACTTCTTCCCCTTTGTCAAAACTTATCCAAAGCGTTGAAACCCAGCGGCAAACTTGTTCATCAGTTTTTCTGCCAGATGGAAGACGTTATTCCTACACGTCTTATTGCTGTAGCCTTAAATATCTTTCCTGGCTCGGAACTCACCAGCTTTAAAAAACATCTAGATATTTTTGAACAAGCCAATCTCAAAGTCATCCATCATTCAATTCATGATTATCGACCTACTCTAGAAGCCTGGTTCAATCGTTTAGTGGCTAACCAAACAGCAGCCATTGAATTGGTCGGGGTTCAGAATTATAATAAATATCAGTGCTACTTAGCCGAAGCTTGGCGTTTGTTTAATAACCGGGATCTAATGCTGATGCGGTTTGTCCTCAAGAAGCCTTAACTGGTCGAGTATTGCCTAATGTATAGCAGTCTACATTAGCGATTAGGACACAGCAAAAGGCTGAAACCTTGACCAGTCAATCTCTTCCCTTCTGCCTGGTTGGTGAGCCTGTCGAACCACTGCCTTCTGCCCTCTGCCTTTTGCTATAACCTACACTCCAGGTTGACAAACGTGACATTAAAAACGTTTTCCGACCGATTAATTGTTTTTTCATGGTACTATTTGCCAATAACAATGCTGATCAGCGAAATACAATTCTACAGCGATTAACAGACCGAATCCAGGACTTAACCCAACGCGCGATCGCACTCTTCTCATCGCCTATCATGAAAAAACCCCAGCTTATGATGGCTGGGGTGATGAACCACGTTACAACGTCTGTTAATTAGCTGGGTAGGTTAGCACTCGAATAGGCGTCCATCCGATACGCGGGGGTGCGTTCTGTGTAGTCAATCTCAGTTCCGGTAATGGATTTGGCTAACTGCTCAAATGAATCAGAACGCCAGTTGCGATCGTGAATTGGCTTTCTTTGCTCCCCCCGGAAGTACGTCATGGTTCCCAACACCGCAGCCGCAACCCAGCCAACAATAAATAGTGCGATTAATATAGTCATTTCCTCTACCTCTGTTAAGTAGTGTTTCTATCTGTAAATAAATGTAACAATTACAGGCTTAAACTTTCAAGATGTGCATCAGGTGTGATATGCGAACGCGGCGGTAGGGAATTCCACACGGGAGAGAATGGATTAAGATGTTAAAGCATATGTGGAGGAATTGTCGGGGAAGTTTCGCTTTGTTCTCGCGGGTCAGGATTTCCAGTTTGAACCCAGAGATAAGTATCGCTACCCGACTTACGATGACGCTAAACGGGCGGCGTTCTGTTTTCTGGAGTTGATGAAACGGTTGGAACGTTCTCGACAACGGTTGGGGATTTTGGCTGAAATTGGGGTGCTGAAGTTTCCCCAACAGATGTACCGTTCTTATCAGGTTTGGCTATTGGTTGACCGGGTGCGCTATACCTGGGAGGCGGTTCGAGGGGATGGTGTGTGCATTCGGTCACAGCGTTGGTATAAAAGACCGGAGAATGCGTTGAATAAGGCTTTTGCTCATGTTGATTGGGAAATCGCTAGAACCCAGATTCGGGACGTGATTGGCTGGGTTTAGTGGGATGTGCGATCGCCTGAAAGTTGCGTTATGTTCACGCCGTTTTCTGTAGCTATGTGAGGTGAGGCGGACGAGTATGTAACTTTTGATAACAAAATCCGGATTGATTGGCATTCAAGGTGATAACTACACTATCAATTTACGACTAGGGAGCAAAAATGACGAGCCATCACTCTGATTCTTCATAAAGATAATCGCAGCATTAAAATTAAGTTACATTTAATGAGCATTCACATAAACAATCCTGCAAGATTATTTTATATTATGATTTGCAAAAATTGTCATTAATATTGCCCCATCCCTCATTAATGGTGCTATATTATAAATTAAATTATATCTCTTTAATCCATGACAATAGGTATTTTTAGTAATTGAAATACCTGATGTAGTTAGCTAAAAAAACTTGATTTAAAATGGTTAACTTTTTAAACTCAGAAAGTTCGAGAGATTCTGGCACTCCCAATGATGATGTTAGAGATACTTATTTTCAAAACCTTCAAGACTTGGTTTTAAATAACTGTTTGGATGCACAAGCCCAAACGGAACTATCCAAGCTCATTATTCTACGCGATCAGCTTTATCAGTTGGATTATCTAGACTGGGTAAGACTAGTTGATTTTACAATTTTAAGCCTTGCCAAGCTAAATCCTGCACCAGAAATGTTGAATGTTCCTGATGATTCGCAAAACAAGTATTTAGAAAAACTCAAAAAAACTATAGTATCATTTGTTAAGAAAAACAAGACTAATCATGCCAATTTACTTTTGTCTAGAAAGGTTCGTCGTGAAATTAAATGGTTGATTATAAAGAATCAGTCTCCTCTCTGGGGAATTGCAACAGCTTCAGGTAAAAAATATACGCAGTTAATTTCTGGATTAGTTTGGTTTTTTATTATATTTGTTATTTTTCCTTATTACTCTTCAGCCTTTCTAATAACATTAGAGCGACGTGATTACCAAGAAAAAATTAGTACAATCAACGAACAACTAATTAAAGAAAAAGAAGCTCTTGTATCTTTACTTAACCAAAAAGATAGTAAAATTGATCAACTGAATATTGAGCTAGGTCAAATTACATCAGAGAAACAAGAAATTTTAGATAATTTAAATACAATTACACAAGAAAATAGTCGTCTTGAAAGACAAATTGAACAACTTAAAGCCAATGATTCCGAAGGGCTAAAATCCTTTTCTCCCTCTCTTCCAGCACCGACACAACCTCCGAGTGTTGCTATAGCTCCGCGACCCTTATCCCTAATACCAGAAATCGCAGATACAGTAGTATTTGAACCAGGGATAAGAGCAAATAATACAGCCAATAAAGTGTTGCTAGAAGTGGGATTAGATAATAGCAATGAGCTTTATGAACAAAACAAACAAACTATTTCTCTTATATTGGTTGTTATCATTTTTGGTGCTTTAGGTAGTACAATAAGTGTAATTGTAAGAGCAGAAGCTATTATTAAAAACTTTGATAGCAAAGATGGTTCATTGTTTTTTACAGGTTTTTTCAATCCCATTATTGGCATGAGCTTTGCTATTTTCTTGTTTACTTTATTAGAATCAGGAATGGTAAAAATTAATTTAATTGACAATACAGAAAATAAAATTTATATGTACATTGCTATATCTTTTGTTGCCGGATTTAGCGAAAGATTAGTTAAAGACCTAATTGGCAAAACCGAACAAGTCTTTGTTCCAGAATTTAACAAAGTCTCTCCCAAAATATCCGAGCCATCTTCTCAAGACCAGTCTTCTAATTTGCCACCTTCAGCATCGGAGTAAGTAATTGAAGACAATCCCATCGCACCACCAACTTGCCCAGTCAGTCACCCAGATGGCTGTCTTTACAAGGTATCCGCCGCGATCGCCGAAATTCTCGATAATCAGTTCTTATGTTACCGTGGCGGCTATTACTAAGGAAATTAGCCGATTTTACCTCCTTGTCGAAGACTGGTTTAAAAAGATACCCAAATTATTTTAAAATTCGGGTATCTAAATTGCAGTAAAGTTGCCGTATTTAGATAAAATATTTAGGCATTATGACCCTTATCCGGCTAATTTACCTAACTCCTCGGCAAAGTGAAATTTATTAGCCCGGTCAATTAGTGTCTGTTTGCTTGTATTCCGCCAACCAACACCAATGACATATTTTCCCCGACTTTGCAGTTCTTTAACTAAGGAAGCAAATCCCCCGTCTCCAGATACAATGATGAATATATCGGGAGATGTATCACTATATAGTTCTTTCTGACAGTCATCCTTGAATTTCATATCTGCACTATTTTTTCCCTCTTCTGAAACATCAATCTGTTGAAAACCATGACGACCTAGAAGAACCTTAAAGCGCTGATGTTCTTTCCCCCAATGGGAGTAAACATTCTGAGTAACTAGACGCCCTTTTGATTGAGCCAAATCTATCAAATACTTAGTTTGATAAGATTCAAGTCTGACATTCTCAAAATCCCAGTAAATTGCTACGATAAATAGCGGAATAATTTTTGACATTTGCTTGAATGTTCAATAAATGTACATCAAGCACCTAGCGCTCAGAGTTTTCCAGAAATCATCCGGGAACCTCAGTAAGATTCAATGTGAGACAATAGTCAGACTTCCTCAACCTAGCCAGGTAAAAAAAACCTAGCCATGCTGAAGTTACAGGCTGCGGCACAGCCCAAGTTCAACTGGAAAACATGCTTAGTATATTTACACCTACTTATCTAGAACAACAGGTAACTGGTCAGTCAAACAAGCGCCTTTATAAGTAGAGGTAAATACGCCAAATATGACTTCCTCTTTATCTGCACACCCAAAACTTACTTAACGCTTTGAGGTGCTTGCCTAGATTATAAAACTAGAAATTCAATCCGGCAACTATCGCTCTTTGAAAACTAGGGGAATTGAACGGCTTAGAAAGGATGGGCGACAATTCCACAGTGGGAGAACAAGAACCCCAGAAAGATACCTTCGCTAACATTGTCACCCGTCTCAACGAGACTTACGGTATCAACCTAACCGAGGAAGATAAAATTGATATCCAAACCATTCGCACCAAGGTTGAGGACAATGAGGAACTTTAAGTCGTAAGAATGCTAATAATACCGAACAAAGGTAGTTTGCGGTAATCTAAACTCCAGTATTCTGTCAAAACTCCAAACGTTGCACCGCCCGTCGCTTCACCTCCTCCCCCCGGCGGTCATACTTCGCGGTGGTGGCAGGAGACGCATGACCCGCCAGCTTTTGCACCG
>CAKZMA010001495.1 GCA_937127375.1 uncultured Coleofasciculus sp.
ACAAGAGACGTATAAAATTATAATAGATTTATGAGTTATGAATTATCACGTATTACGTCAATCTCCTGTAGTCTCGATTAAAAATCTCAACCATTATTTTGGTAAAGGTTCTCTACGTAAACAAATTCTCTTTGATATCAACCTAGAACTATTATCTGGAGAAATTGTATTGGTGACAGGTCCTTCGGGTTCAGGGAAGACAACCTTGTTAACGCTAATTGGGGGCTTACGTTCACCCCAATCGGGTCAAGTTCACGTCTTAGGACAGGAACTTGTGGGTGCAACCGAAGAAAAACTGGTGCAAGTGCGCCGCCATATTGGTTATATCTTTCAATCTCATAATTTGCTCAAGAGTCTTACCGCGTGCCAAAACGTGCAAATGTCTGTGGAACTTCACCCTAATATTTCTCCCGTCGAGGCGGTAGCGAAATCAACAGCGATATTAACCACAGTTGGTTTAACCAATCATCTTAATAACTACCCTGATAACCTTTCTGGCGGACAAAAACAGCGGGTTGCGATCGCACGGGCGTTAGTGAGTCGTCCTCAGTTAGTTCTAGCTGACGAACCCACAGCAGCTTTGGATAGTCAATCAGGACGGAATGTCGTGGAATTAATGCAACAGTTAGCAAAACAACAAGGATGCACCATTCTACTCGTGACCCACGATAATCGGATTTTAGATATTGCGGATCGGATTATTCATATCGAAGATGGACATATTGAATTGCTTCGCTAACACTACCCAAATTGAAAATTATGGGTAGGCATTGCCCTCAATATTTTCGTTCAAAGAAGTAATAAGTCATAAGGAATACATTATATAGCTGTAGCCATAAACGACGTTTAAGGATGAGCCAGTTTATCTAATGACTGAGAACCCCTAAATAGGTTCAGTGCATCCGCGCCCGATTTGTTCTTAAGGTCACGTTAACCCCCTCACTAGATTGCTGAAGCACCAGTAAAGGAGTCGGTTTAGCTTTTTGATCCCAGTGAATTGAAACAATTCGTCCTTGAATCGTGGGTTGCCAGCTTTCATCCTCTGGAGAGAGAAAGGTTTCGATACAATCAATAATCTGGCTAATCGTGGCTGAGGTGGCTTGAGTCGGTAATTTAGTCAACTTGATTTGAATCCGGAACAGCACTCGCATGGTACGTTTACCGCTGCTTTCCGTCTCGTACTTGACATCAAACAGTTCATCAACTTGCCTCCCCGTGGTACTAGCAATCCCGACCGCGCTTTGAGTCGCTTGATTCGGTCGTAGTGCCACACTGATGATTTGTTTAACCTTGATTTTGATTTGATTAACGATAGCAAAATGGAATACCTCTTCCTCCATCCGCAATCGCAGATAGTCTAAATTGAACTCGCGAGAGTGAACCAAATCCGGATTGGTTTCCATTTTACGGATCGTGTTGAGCGCCAACTTCAACTTTTTCTGGAGGTCTTTGGTTTTAAACTGCTCAAATTTCAGCTTTTTCGTCATGGCATTCAATTGCATTTTGCCATAGACCAGTAAGCCGATCACGAGTAAGAACAGTCCCATGGAGACAAACATCCAGGGTGATCCGAAAGACTGATTGTTTGGGGGTGAAGGAGAGACAGCCGTGGGTGACGGCTGAGAAACTTGAGCTAATGTAGATTCTCTAGGGATAATCGAACTGGACATAATGCCTGCTGGAGAAAACGTAAGAGTTATTTCTAGAATGCCTTCCAGGGAGTGCATCGGGTGCAATCTCGCCCTTGCTAAGTCTGCTGGGGTATACCGACAGCCATTTTTTGTCGGTGGGGAAAACACTGTACCGAGTCGTAAACTCTTGCGAAAGTCCCCTAGGACTCCGCCATGAATGTTAGATTGTTCTGGATTTGTGTGGTTGATCGATTTGTCGCTTCAATTACAGATGCACCCATGCAGATTTTGAATTACAGTCCTGGAAAAAGGTAGCAGCAAACAGAGGTGTTCCTGCTGAGTGTTACCCTTAGTGGCGCCAGCGTGCCCGGTAGCTGCGAGCATCAATATGGCACAAATTAGGAAACCGACTATAGCGACCTAAACCACCGGGCCACCACGGTTCCAGAGACCAATAAATCTGATTACCACTTAACCCTTCACCCACAAAATCCATGGCATCTCCCACCAGATGCCGACTATACTTGGCACCCCCAACTGCTCGATTAATGTGAGGGGGACGATACCAACTGGTGACGATAAAAGGTCGCCCAATGCGATCGCGTGCCCGTTGTGCCAGTTTCGCAATGCGAATCATAGCATCCACTGTAGCTTGGTTCGGGGGCATACGTGTACCTCCATGGGTGGCTTCTGCCCAGGTAAAGTTACCATCGGGAATAATTGGTGCTAATAGCTGAATATTGTAGGGTGTCCACCGTTCCGGACGTTTGGGAATGACTACAGGTGTGGGCTTGGGCGGTGCTTCTTGGGCTTGGCGGCGGGCTTCATTCATCCGTTTTTGGTCGTCCAGGAGAGATTGCACTGCCTGATTTCGGGTGGGCAAATCTCGCCAAAGTTGCACCAGACGGATTAATGCTTCCCGTTGGTTGTCCTCTTCTTTGTAGTTTTTGGGTATCTTGCCGACAAAGCTGATTAGTTCTCGATCCAGTTCCGCTGCCAGTTTTTGCATCGCGGTGGGATCAGTGGTACTCGCTTGGAGGATGTCTGGATTAATGCCCAGATGACTTAATACCGTGGCGCGGGAGTCAAATTGATTCCAGAGTCGAAAGCCTTCGGTGAGGGCATTGCGTTGGCTACCTTGTCCCTGGTAGAACTTCGGTATGCGCTCGACAAAGGCAATTAGCGCCGGATCAATAATATCGAGATCTTCTTCGGGGGAGGCACTTTTTTCCAAAGACGCGATCGCTTCTTCTCGGCTTCGCAGTTGACGCCATAGTTGACTTAGGCGCAGCAATGCCTCCCGTTGATGGGGATAACCGCTATAGTTGGCAGACACCCGTCCCATAAATTGCTTCAGGGGAATATCCAATAGGGATTCATCCTTACGCGCTGATTCTACCTGATCCGTTGGTACTAACGAAGCAATCGCCGCATCGGGCGTATCCAGTTCCCGCCACACTCGCACCCCTTCGAGCAACGCATCCCGTTGATGAGGTAATCCCTGATAATACTCCGGCAGTCGATCCACAAGCGTCAGTAAGGCTTTATCTAGATAGGCAAGATTTTGGGGCAGATTTTCGCTGCTGAAGTCGGCGGCTAAATCAGCTAGATAGGCTTGTTTGAGGGACTCAAAGTTACTCGGTTCTAAACGTGCTGTATGGGGTTGACTGGCTGGCGGTACATATCCTCTAGCCACGTTTTGTAGGAACTCGTCACTATAGCGTCCCTGTTCGGAGAGCCATAAATCATTTCCTTGCTGTCCCTGAGCAATTAAACTATCAGTCAGCGATCGGATAACATTAGCAGCATACTGAACTTGTTCCGCGAACGTATTCACCTGATCGGGGGATACCCGATTGGCAGGCGAGATGCCTAATCCTGTTTCTTCATCAGCAAGCGTCGGAGACGAATGAACCTGATAGAGAGCCGCCAAAATTGGCTTGTGAATCCCCGCTCGTTCGGCGGCTAGAAGATAATAATAATTCCGTTGGTCTGGTGATAGTATTGCCATGACGAATTTTGATAATCCAAGATATAGCACCCATTACACAATAATCTATGGCTTGTTCATCGATTAACTCAGCAATAGCCGCCCATTGCTGGAAAACGCTACGTCTGATTGCCACGGATTTCAACAACCCTGACTTGAGGGACGCTTGAAGTCAGGGATTGCCAGGGACAGGGCTGGCAACGTAAGCGTTGAATAGACCATTAGCCACCAACTGATACACACCTCCAAATGCTTCCCCAGTTTGGACTAACTGTAAGTCTACTTGTCATAGACGCTTTAAGAGAGGACATTTTGTTGGTGGTGGTCGAGGGGACTTTGTACTTTGTACAGACGCTTCTGTCATCGCGTCTCTACTACACGAGAGGTTTATCACCATGATTCGTGTACCAGTATTATCACCAGATGGTGAACCGTTAATGCCAGCTAAAGCTAGCCGTGTTAGACGCTGGTTAAAAGCTGGGAAAGCCAAGGTCGTACACAACGACCTAAATGTATTTCAAGTCCAGTTAGTTAAGGAACCATCAGGTAAGAAAACTCAGGATATTCTGACGGGAATTGATCCGGGCAAGCTGTTCACAGGAGTAGCCGTCCAGTCGAGGGGCGCTACCCTATTCCTAGCCCACCTGAACTTACCGTTTAAGAACGTGACCAAACGGATGAGCCAACGGGCGATGATGCGACGGGGACGGCGGGGGCGGCGGATCAATCG
>CAKZMA010001496.1 GCA_937127375.1 uncultured Coleofasciculus sp.
GGTTTTCCTTGCAAGACACGACGCACTCGCCACACCGCGTATCCCGACAACCAAGCCATATCCGCTAGCGCCGTATACAGCCAACCGTGATTTTTCAGGAAATAGCGTCGCCGGGAATCAAACATATACTGGGGAAGGCGTTTGGGTGTGTCTGTGGGAGTCGTTACGCCCGTACTTTGTCCCACGATATGGATAATCACACTTTCAGGAACATACCAACACGTCCAACCCGCTCTTCGCGCCCGCAAGCACAAGTCTACTTCTTCGTAATACAAGAAATAGCCTTCATCCAGTAAACCAACCTGTTCAAACACCTCGCGCCGGATCATGATACTTGCTCCTCCTACCCAATCCGTTTGAGTAGCCGTTTCTGGTAGAGGAGGTGCGACAATCCATTTATGTAATACTTTAGATAGTATGCCTAACCGCCAGCCTCGATCCAGTTCACTCAGGATGGTGTGAAAGCGAAAGGCACAAAGTAAAGGTGTACCATCGGGGAGTTCTTGACCGCTACCCGCCAGTCCTACCTGCGGATGCTCGTTCATGAACTTGATTAGTATCTGTAAAGCACCGGGTTTAACCAGGGTATCGGGGTTGAGTAAAAGAAAGTAATCTGGAGGATTATCGGATTCTAATCCCTGGCGAATCGCCGCATTGTTACCAAAGGCGCAGCCTCCGTTATGGTCAAGGGGAAGAACCGATGCCCAATCACCCCAACCGTTGGTTTCAATCGCTGCGTTAATCAGTTCCACAGAACCATCGCCAGAGTCATTATCTCCCACGATAACCCGCGTACCGGGTAATGCTTGGACTTCACTGACGAGAGACTCTAAGCAATCAATGGCGAGTTTGGGTGTACGGTAGTTCAGGATTGATATCAGTAAAGGGGGTGAATTGTCAGATAGCATAGAGTTAGCTAAACGATGGCATAGAAAAATTAAGATTAACGGCTAAAAAATCTCTGGACAGGATTATTTTTGACCCTGGCGTTTTTGATGCCAATTCCAAGCATGAGAGATTATGGTTTTCAGTTCTGGATATTGATGCTTCCAGCCCAAAACATTCATTGCTTTATCACTACTCCCCACTAAAGTGGGTGCATCTCCTGGACGGCGATCGCCATAGCGAATCTCAATCGATTTTCCCGTCACCTCTTGCACTGCTTCAATCACTTGTTTAATCGAAAAGCCATTGCTATTGCCTAAGTTAAAAACATCGCTGTTTCCAGTTTCCAGGAGATATTCTAATCCTAAGAGGTGGGCGTTGGCTAAGTCAACAACATGGATATAGTCTCGAATACACGTCCCATCCGGGGTGGGATAATCTGTACCGAAAATAGAGACATATTTTTGCTGACCTAATGTCGTCAGCAATACTAAGGGAATCAGATGAGTTTCTGGGGTATGATCTTCTCCCATCCGGGCTTCGGGATCTGCCCCAGCTGCATTGAAGTAGCGGAAACAGATATACTTTAATCCATAGGCGGTCTGGAAATCAGCTAAGATTTGTTCGACCATGAGTTTACTCTTACCATAAGGATTAATCGGAGATTGGGGATGATCTTCAGGAATGGGAACGACTTGAGGCACTCCATAAGTGGCACAGGTGGAAGAAAAGACGATGTTTTTCACCGATGCCGCTAGCATAGCCTCTAAGAGGGTGAGCGTGCCAGCCACATTGTTACGGTAATACTTTGCCGGAGATTTAACTGACTCGCCCACGTAAGCATAGGCAGCAAAGTGCATGACAGCGGTAATTGAGTGTGTGGCAAAGAGTTGATCCAGTAAAGCGCGATCGCTGATATCCCCGACAATTAGCTCAACCTGTAAGACGTTTTCAACAATATCTCGATGACCGTAGATCAGATTATCGAGGATGACCACCTCATAGCCTGCATCTTTTAATAGCTGAACGGTGTGAGAGCCAATATATCCGCCCCCTCCTGTCACCAGGATGGTTGGCTTATCGTCAGGCATCAGTGCTTACTCCTGTTTGGGTGAAATGGGATATTGAGATGAATGAGTCTGATCTATTATACTGTGGTGTACGATTCAATTTCACGGAGAACCTAATCTTGAGTTCCCCTATCCATTCCCCTTCAATGCGTATCGCGATCGTCCTGCCTGGGCTACATCGGGTTGTGCGTGGTGCCGAGGTGGCGTTTGAATCCATTGCCTACGAACTCGCCCAAATTGAGGGGGTTAGGGTGACGCTGTTTGGGTCGGGGGAGGTGCGGGATAGTGAACCATACAATTTTGTCTCGATCAAGAATAGTCCCCGGGAACGCTTCGAGGGCTGGATCAGTCTGCCTGTGTTTCGGAATGAGTACGTTTACGAAGAATTCACATTCTTACCGGGATTGATACGTCGGTATCAACCTAGGGATTTTGATTTGACGGTAACCTGTAGCTATCCGTTTATGAACTGGTTTCTCCGAACTAGGGGGGGTAAACAGAGACCTGCCCATGTCTTTGTCACCCAAAACAGTGATTATCCGGCTTATGCGAATCAACGGGAGTATCGTTTCTTTTCCTGCGACGGACTGGTTTGTACGAATCCAGAGTATTTTGAGCGAAATAAGGATCGGTGGTTTTGTACCTTAATTCCTAATGGGGTGAATCCAGAACGATTTTCACCGGGTCAGGTGGAACGTGGGGCATTGGGGTTACCGAGGGATGTGCCAATCGTGCTGATGGTGAGTGCCTTAATTGGATCTAAGCGGGTGGTGGAGGGAATAGAGGCGGTATCTCAGATTGAGGATTTGCACCTCGTCGTCTGTGGCGATGGACCAGAACGAGAGAAGGTAAATCGGGTGGGACAGGAACGGATGGGGGGACGGTTCCACTGGCAGAAACTGCCGCGCGATCGCATGCCGGATATGTACCGGGCGGCGGATGTGTTTCTGCACATGAGTCTTGATGAACCTTCGGCAAATGCTTATATTGAAGCGTTGGCAACTGGGTTACCCATTGTCACCCATGACCGCAATGTCACGCGATGGACGTTGGAAAATACTGCTGTGCTAGTTGATGCGACTGATCAAG